>VFJM01000108.1 GCA_009886055.1 Geobacter sp.
CTGGCCGGCGGGTATCCCGATCCCGACAAGCTGGAGACACTGATCAAGGGTCGCCGTTCCGTGCGGCGCTACAAGGATGAAAACCTGGACCCGGCGCTGCTGCAGCGACTGCTTGAAGTGGCCTGGCACGCTCCGACAGGGGTAAATTCTCGACAGGTTCGCTTCACCGTAGTGGATGACAAGGAAAAGATGTCTGCGCTTCGCAACGAGGTGATGGCAGGACTAATCGGCCTTGTAAAGGATAATGCCCTCCCGGAGGGAATGAGTTTTTATGCCGACTTAATCCTGAAGTGGGAAGAGAACAAATTTGACGTCATTTTCCGGGGCGCCCCGCACCTGCTGATTGCCTCGGCGCCCAGAAGCGTTCCTACGCCGATGCCGGACTGCCTGATCGCCCTTTCATACTTTGAGCTGTTTGCCCAGGCGAATGGTGTCGGCACCGTCTGGAATGGCCTTGCAAAAGTGGCCATCAACGACCTGCTCCCGGGTATCCGCCAGCGCCTCGGCATCCCGGACGATCACCTGATCGGCTTTGTCATGGCCTTCGGCAAACCGGCTGTCCACTTCGCACGTACTGTGCAGCACAGGCCGGCAATCATCCATCTGGTTGTGTGATCCGGCACCACAATATTGGCCGTCATCTGGGGTAGCGATGATACCCGCATAATTCAACGATTGTATAAAGGAGTGCTCATTTGTCTTTATTTGTCTGGAAACCGGACTATTCCGTTAATAACGCGGTCCTTGACGGCCACCATCAGCAATTGTTCTCCTTGGTCAACTCAGTGTATGAAAACGTAATGAATTCTCAGGCACTGGATTGCGCCCTCACGAAGATCGATGAGTTAACGGAGTATACGAAATATCATTTCTTAGCCGAAGAACGGTACATGAGAGAGAAAGGTTTTTCCGGGATTGACGAGCATATCGCAAAGCACAGGGAATTCACGCATACCATAGAGACGCTGCGGGAGAGCTACCATGGCAACGATCTGGAAGCTGCCAGGGATCTGATAGTTGCGCTTGGCGAATGGCTGCTTCAGCACGTCCTCAAGGATGACAGGACGTATTCAGCCTAAAGTCAGGGGACGACACCATTAATAAAGGACCGCATCTATCCTGTTTACGTGCTACATATTTGTGATACGCTCAAGCGATAAAACAGAGGGGAGACCTATCTCCCGAATTCACTAACCAAGGAGGAACAAACCATGTGCAAAATAGCGATCATTCAGTACAGTATGTATGGACACATTTACAAGATGGCCGAGGCGGTAGCCGAGGGAGTGCGTGAGGTTGCCGGCTGTGAAGCGGTTATCAAGCGTGTGCCTGAGACCCTCCCGGAAGATGTTTTGGGGATGATGGGGGCGCTGGAGGCGCAGAAGGGGCTGGCGCATGTCCCGGTAGCAACCGTGAATGACCTGGTTGAAGCTGATGCGGTCATCTTCGGCACACCGACCCGTTTCGGCAATATGTGCGGTCAGATGCGGCAGTTTCTCGATGCAACCGGCGGGCTCTGGATGAAAGGGGCTCTGGTCGGCAAACCGGGCAGCGTCTTCTGCAGTTCCGCCACCCAGCATGGCGGCCAGGAATCAACGATCCTCAGCTTTCATACCACGCTGCTGCACCAGGGCATGATCGTCATCGGCCTCCCCTACTCGTTCGCCGGGCAGATGGGATTTTCGGAAGTTACCGGCTGCAGCCCCTACGGCGCGTCAACCATTACCGGCGGGCAGGGCGAGCGGATGCCGAGCGAGAACGAACTTGCCGGCGCCCGTTTCCAGGGTGCTCATGTGGCGCGTATCGCACTCAAGCTGAAGGGGTAACCGTTTCTCATCCCAAGGAGTTTCAGGACGAAAACTCCGTAACAAAATGAGGGGACACCTTTCGGTATCCCCTCATTTATATTCTCTCCACCCTGTCGTCAGCATTAAGGGCCTCCGGCGAGTTCCTTAATTGTGGGAGTCAGTATACTGTTTCAGGCAGACCTGCGTACTGAAGGCAGCACACCACAGCAGGGATCGACCCCCGTTTTATATAGCATTCCGCCCGGGCGTATCAACCAACGGGCAGGGTAGAGAGAACAATCTTTCGATCAATTATTACTCCGATGGATTGAACATTTCAAGAGTTTTGTATACGTAGTCACCGGTTCTGCAGAAAAACCGTCAACTGCCCTATTTCGTTCATCATTTTCTCGAAGCCGGGGAAGGTCAGCGACTGTGGACCGTCTGAAAGCGCCTTTTCCGGTTCCGGATGCACTTCGATCAGAACACCATCCGCTCCGGCAACCAGTGCCGCCTTGGCCATCGGCGAAACCAGCGAGCGCTTGCCGGTTGCATGGGATGGATCAACCATGATCGGCAGGTGCGACAGCTCCTTGATCAGCGGCACGATCGAGAGATCCAGGGTATTGCGGGTAGCGGTCTCAAAGGTGCGGATTCCCCGTTCGCAGAGGATGACCTGATCGTTCCCTTCCGCGAGAATATATTCGGCAGCCGCCAGAAACTCTTCAACCGTTGCACTCATGCCCCGTTTCAAAAGCACCGGCTTACGAATCCTTCCCACTTCCCGCAGCAGGTCAAAGTTCTGCATATTGCGGGCGCCAACCTGCAGCAGATCGGCATACTCGGCAACCAATCCGACATTGTCCGGGCTCATGACTTCGGTGACGATCGGCAGGCCGCTCTCTTTTCCGGCAATCGCCAGCAGACGCAACCCCTCTTCACGCAATCCCTGAAACGTATGCGGCCCGGTGCGCGGCTTGAAAGCGCCGCCACGCAGCATATCCCCCCCGCACTTTTTCACGAAGAGGGCCGTCTTGACGATCTGCTCCTCGCTCTCCACCGCGCAGGGACCGCCGACAACGACCGGACGACACCCCTGTCCGACTTTAACTCCAGCCACATCAACAATCGTATCTTCAGGATGGAAATCGCGCGACACCAGCTTGTAGGGTTTTGAAACGTGGATAACCCGCTGAACGCCCGGCAGTTCAAGGATCTTGCTGTCATCTACATACCCCTGGTTGCCAAGTACTCCGATGGCGGTTCGTTCACTTCCAGGAATCGGTTCAGCCCTGAACCCCATCTCTGTGACAATTCTGGTAATGGCATCGACATCTGCCTGGACGGCATTGTGGTTCATTACTATCAGCATACAGTTTCCTCGCTTTACTCGTGACGTTCGCTCAACTTCTCCAGTTTTTCCATCTGATGCACTACCACCCGGTTCCCCTGTACTTCAATGATCCCCTCATCTTTCAGTTTCCGAAGGGTGCGGGAGATGGTCTCGCTGGCGGTTCCCAGACGGGAGGCCAGTTCACCCTTTTTTATCCCCAGATCAATATAGGTAATACCGCCGAAACTGGTCGAGGACTCAGCTGCACGCCGCACGAGAAATGAGGCCAGCCGCGACGTAACATCGGCAAAGGAAAGCTCTTCAATCTGGCGGGCAAACTGGCGCAGCATGAGTGAAAGCGACACCACCAGGTTAAGGGCGAAGTTGGGATTATGACTCATCAGCTCCATGAAACCCTGACGCGGAAGATACAGCACATCCCCTGCTTCCATGGCGCGGGCCTCGGCCGGGTATTTCCCGTCGCCGAAAAAAGCGGCTTCTGCAAAGGTTTCGCGAGGCTTGACAAAGTGCAGCACCTTCTCGCGGCCGTCCGGCGACATCCGGCAGAGCTTGATGCTTCCGGATACCAGCAGATAGAAACCGGTAGCCTCCTCCCCTTCGCAGAACAGGGTTTCCCCCTTCCTAAAGGTGCGGCGAACCGTAATGGCAGCCAGTTCAGCAAGATCTGCGTCATTCAGTCCGGAAAAAAGCAGCGGTTTTTTAAGCTGTTCAACCAGTTCCATAATAATCCTAGGCCTGTTTTTTCACAAACGCCGCAATCTTCTCCGCCACCTGCGGCACGGTGAAGCCGAACTGTTCAGCCAAAACCTTGTCCGGTGCCGAAGCGCCGAAATGCTCTATGCCGATAAACAGCCCGTCACAGCCGATCAGGCTCCCCCATGGCATTCCCCGTCCGGCCTCAAAGGCGACGCGCGGAATTCCGGCCGGAAGCACTTGGCTGCGATACTCTGCCGGCTGGGCACAGAAGGTTTCGAGACAGGGGACCGAGACAACACGGGCTTTTATACCCTGCGAAGCCAACATTGAAGTCGCTTCTGTCGCAACATGCACTTCGGAACCGCTGGCCATTATCACCACATCGGGCGTACCATCCGGTGTAGAAACGACGTACCCCCCTTTGAGCACGTCTGCCGGGGTGAACGATGCCGCCCGGGCGATCACCGGCAGCTTCTGGCGGGTCAGGATCAGCGCAGTCGGGCCGTTGTACTGCAGTGCAGCCTGCCAGGCGAGGGCGGTTTCAACACCATCGGCCGGACGGATAACCTGCAGGCCGGGGATCAGGCGGAGTGAGGCGACATGCTCGATCGGTTGATGCGTCGGGCCGTCCTCACCGACAAAGAAGGAGTCATGAGTGAAAATGTAGATCGCCTGCTGACTCATCAGGGCTGAGAGTCGCACAGCAGGACGGCAGTAGTCGGCAAAAACCAGGAACGTCGCCCCGTATGGAATAAAGCAGCCGTAGAGAGCCATGCCGTTCATTACAGCTCCCATGGCATGTTCGCGTATGCCGAAATGCAGGTTACGCCCGGCAAAGCTGCCTGCCTGTACCGAAGGAGAACCTTTGATGTCGCTGTTGTTGGATGGGGCCAGGTCGGCCGAACCGCCAACCACTGAGGGGACCAGCTCGGCAACCTTCTGGAGTACCGCTCCTGAGAGTGCGCGGGTAGCGCCATCCTTGCCGGAAACAACAGCAAGCAGCTCATCGGTCAGGTTCGCAGGAAGATGTTTGTTCCACATTTCATCCCAGAGCCTTGACTTGTCCGGGTTGGCTGCATGCCACGAAGCGAAGCCGCGCTGCCAGGCGGCATGGCACTGTTTCAGCTCTTCGACCCTCTGCCGGCAGGTATCACGCACGTCCTGCGGAACCTCGAACGGCGGGGCATCCCACCCGAGATTGGCACGGGTGGCGGCGATCTCGTCCTTGCCAAGCGGCGAACCGTGCGCACCGGACGTCCCCTGACACTTGGGGCTTCCGTAGGCGATATGAGTGGTGGCGATAATGATCGATGGTTTGCCGGTTTCTGCCTTGGCGGCCGCAATGGCGGCAACGATCTGGTCGTTGTTGTGTCCGTCGATTTTCTGTACATGCCAGCCACTGGCGGTGAAGCGCCCTTCAACATCCTCGGACCAGGCAAGATCGGTTTTCCCTTCGATGGTAATGCTGTTGCTGTCGTAGATGTAGATCAGATTGCCCAGCTTGAGGTGACCGGCCAGAGCCGCCGCCTCGTAGCTGATTCCTTCCTGCAGACAGCCGTCACCACACAACGCGTAAATATGATGGTTGATCGGTTTGAAGTCGGATGTATTGAAACGCTCGGCAGCCATGCGGGACGCGATACCCATGCCAACGCCATTGGCGAAACCCTGACCCAGCGGCCCGGTGGTAACTTCAACGCCTACAGTATGGCCATACTCGGGATGTCCCGGGGTCTTGCTCCCCCACTGACGGAAGTTTTTGATCTCCTCCATCGGCAGGTCAAATCCGAACAGATGCAGCAGCGAATAAAGAAGCATCGAGCCATGACCTGCGGAGAGAACGAAACGGTCACGGTTGGGCCAGCGCGGATCGTCCGGATTGAATTCAAGAAAATTACCCCACAGGGCTACTGCACAGTCCGCAGCTCCCATCGGGAGACCAGGATGACCTGAATTAGCCTTGTCAACTGCCTCGGCGGATAGGATTCGGATTGTGTCGGCACAACGCCGGGCCTTGTCAGCTGGAATCATGATGTGGTGCATGGATGTTCCTTTCATCTGAGGATATAAGTTATGTAAAATGGTTAAAACCCTTTGTTTGAGCGCTGTACGGAGTGCCATCCGTGGTGACGGCCGTCACCCCGGGTGAGCTCGTCACTATACCAATACGTGTCACCGCAATGCCACACTTTTTCACGCAGTCACCAATTTTTTCCCGATCCGAGCGGGGAGCGGTGAAGCAGAGTTCATAATCTTCTCCTCCGGAAAGAGCCAGCTGATAAGGGACAGCGGGGAGAGCTGCCGTGTGCCTGCGGAAAGCGGCGGAAAGCGGGAGAGCATCAAGGCGGAGGCAGCCCCCGACACCGGATTGCTCGGCGATATGGCCATAATCAGCCAGGACACCATCACTGACGTCGATCATTGAGGTCACAAGCCCGGCTTCAGCCAGAGCCAGGGCAGCTGAAACCTGCGGATTCGGGTCGAGCAGACGGGAAAGCAGTTCATCTGAAACCGTTTCACCACGTTCCAACAATCTCAACCCGAGCGCTGCATCACCCACCGTGCCGGTCACCCAGATGTCGTCATCCGGCAACGCACCGGCGCGCCGCACAATCCGGTCAGGGAACTGCTCACCCATGACCGTCACGGAAATAGTCAACCCGATGCGTGAAGAGCAGGTATCGCCGCCTATCAGGGCAACCCGGTTCTCTGACGCCATGGTCAGAAACCCACGCATGAAATTATCAATAAACTCGAGCGGAAGATCTGAGGGAATAGCCAGGGAGAGGAGCGCCCACCGTGGGGAGCCTCCCATGGCGGCAATGTCGGAAATACTGACGGCCAGAGATTTGCGTCCCAGGCGGTAGGGGTCATGCCAGACACGGCGAAAATGGACATCCTCCAGCAGCATATCGGTGGAGGTCAGCAGCTGCATACCTGCTGAAAGTGCAGTCACCGCGGCATCATCACCAATGCCGGTAATAACACTCTCATGGGTACGTACTCCGGCAGTAATACGGGAAATAAGGCCGAATTCGCCAAGATCGGCAAGTGCAGACGAAGATGAATGGGTCACGGTCGAATCAATTCCATGCATGCGTTAGTAAGTAAAGCGCCGACATTGTACCGTACCGGTCTTTAATGGCAAGCAAAAACCATTAGTAAGACAGAAGTTGTTTTCTGCACTTTTTTTAGTACGTTAGATATTATTTATGTATTTTTCATGCAGAAACAATATCGTGAACGTACGTATCCCGTTCATTGGGGGTGGCAGAAAACAATTTCGTTAACGCATGTATCGTTTTTATCAGGGTTGCGTATGTCGTTAAATAATGTTGCATCGACCAGAGTGATATGCTAGCTTTTAAGATGTTTACATACACTTGAACACAAACTAAAAGGAGCATTACGTGAAAATCATTACCACATCGAAACTGTTTACGGCTGCCCTCTGTGTGGCTGCACTTGTCGGTTGCCAGGGGAGCACCACTTCCGGCGGGGCAAGCTCTGAGGGTAAGAAAGAGGGTAAGGTTCTGGCTGAGGTTAATAGCGGCAGCATCACCACCGGCGATTTTGACCGTGAGCTTAAAAATCTGCCCGAATACCTGAAAGCGATGGCCGATACCCCTCAGGGCCGCAAAGAGATGCTGGATACGATGGTCATACGCGAACTGATTCTGCAGCAGGCGGCCAAAGACGGCCTCGACAAGGGTGCCGAAATAGAGGAGAAGCTGCAGGATCTCAAAAAACGTCTGATCGTAGAATCGTTCCTCAAGAAAAAGGTCGAAGTTGAGTCCAAGGTTTCTAATGACGACATGAAAAAATTCTATGAGCAGAACAAGGATAAGTTCAAGTCCGGCGAGCAGATCAAAGCCAGCCATATCCTGGTAAAAACCGAGAAAGAGGCCAAGGATGTTCTGGCCCAGCTTAAATCCGGCGGCAATTTCGAGGAACTGGCCAAGAAAAACTCTGTTGACTCCTCCTCTGCCAAGGGTGGCGACCTCGGGTGGTTCGGCAAAGGGAGCATGGTTCCTGCTTTCGAAAAAGCGGCTCTCGCACTGAAGGAAGGACAGATTTCCGGCGTAGTCAAATCCGATTTCGGCTTCCACATCATCAAGCTGACCGGTAAACGTCCGGCCGGTATCCGCCCCTTTGAAGAGGTAAAAGAGCAGATCAAGGGCGCAATCATGCCGACCAAACAGCAGGAAGTTTTTCAGAAGATCAAGGAAGAGCTGAAAAAAACAGCCAAGATTTCAATCAAGGAAGATGTTTTAAACAGTATCGGTGGGAAGAAGGAAGAAACGAAAGCGGATGAGAAAAAACCTGCCGAGGCTTCCGCGCCCGCGCCGGCAGCTCCCGAAAAAAAATAGCGGCAATTAGGCGCAGCGCAGACCTGTTATGAATAATTAAAACCGGAAGTGCGGGAACATATCCCCCTTCCGGTTTTGACATCTACTGAAGAAAAGAGTTCAACTATGAAGCACCATACTTTAGCAGCAGTGACAGCCGCACTGGCCCTCCTTGTGGCCGGTGGATGTGCCAGCAACGATGCTGCCGTCACCAAGGACGCGGCAGCAGTGACGCTCAATGCGGATCAACCAAGCCCCCCCGCAGACGGGTCAAAAAAACCGAAAAATATAGCAAATGCTATTGTGGCAATTGTCAACGACGAGATCATTACCCTGTATGAAGTCAACCGTGAAGCACAACCGGCCGTCACCGAAGCGGAGAAGAAAGGCGCCTTGAATGACGCCGCCCGAAGCCGGATTCGCCGCACGGCCCTTGATCGCCTGATTGAGAAGAAGCTGACCGAGCAAAAGATCAGGGAGCTGAATATTCGAGTGTCCGAAGAGGAGATTCGCCAGGCGATCGATGACGTGCGCAAACAGAACAACATTCCTTCGCAGGAGGCTTTGATTGCGGCTCTGGCCGGTCAGGGGCTTTCCTTTGACCAGTACCGCGCCCAACTCCAGGAACAGCTGGAAAAACTGAAGCTGGTGAGCATGGAAGTTCGCGCCAAGGTGCAGGTCGGTGAGACAGAGATGCGTAGCTATTACGCTGCCAACCTGGATAAATACACCGATGAGGAAAGCTTCCGCGCACGGCACATTTTTTTCAAAACTGGTGAAAAGGCAACTCCGGAGGAGATCCAACGGTCCAAAACCACAGCCCTCGAGGTCCTGGCTGACGCAAAGGGGGGGAAAGACTTTGCCGAACTGGCAAAAAAATTCTCGGAAGACACCGCGGCTCGCAAAGATGGCGGCGACCTGGGGAGTTTTAAAAAGGGGGACATGCAGGCGGAACTGGAGAAAACCATTCTCTCCCTGAAGCCTGGTGAGGTCAGCGACCTCGTGACGACACCGATCGGTTTTCACATCATCAAGCTTGAAGCCAGGGTAGCAGGAGCAACCAAGCCCTTTGAAAGCGTTAAAGTGGAAATTGAAGAGATTATCTACCGGAAAAAATCGGAAGAACGCTTCAGCCAATGGGCAAAAGAGCTGCGCGCCAAGGCCAGCGTCGAAATCAGAGAGCTGGAAGGTTTGCTGTAACACTGCAGGCTTCGTATTCCAAATGTAAATAAAAACAGCCGCTCTCCGGTATCGGATGAGTGGCTGTTTTGTTTATTCTGAATTCTTACCGTTACTCCCTGCGACGCAGATTCCCCAGAAACTCTTCACAGGAAAGCTGTTTTTTTCTGACCAGATGGGCTATTTCCCTGCTCAACGCCTGTCTTTCTCCTTCTTTCATGGCATCTTTCAAGAGCACAAACAGCGGCGTATTGCTGCTGTATGGGTTCAGACGGAGCCGCTCCTGCAGTTCAAACGCCGACATATCCGGTAACATCTGGCTGCAGAATATCATATAGACCGGATGAATAGATGCAAGGGCCAGGGCCTCTTTTCCGGTATACCCTTTTATGACTTCAAAACCCAATGTTTCTACAGCTTTGGAAAGTTTCTCTTCGCCTGACCTGGAAGCCACCATAGATTGCAGATCCCAGGTTTCAGCATATTCGGTCAGACCATAGACCGCGAGGCGATTCTGGAGGTACTGCTCATCGATCGGAAGTGTAAAAAAACCGGCAACCGGAAACATGCCGCCGATTTTCCCCATTTCACTAAGGAAAACGGGCAATACGGGAATATCCCGGGTAACGGAAGATTTTTTAATTTTTAGCAGCACCCCCCAGCCATCTTCGGAAAAAGGTGAGATATCGAGCACGATCCCCAATGGCCTTCCGGCCTCAAGGTTATCGTACTGCTCAAGTCGACAGGCATACCCTCCAGCTTCCAGATATGAGGTGAGCAGATCTTCGCGCCCGTCTCCCGGCTTTATACCCAGTATCCAGAGCTCCCTGCGTGGTCCGCTGCTCTCTGCCATAACCGCTCCTGTCAGCAATGCATTGAATCAATAAATGAGTTTTCTTACCAGAAAGTTGAGCCAAAAACCAGATAATCCTGACCCTGAGTAACAGGATAGTACGTTACTCGGTTGAATAGAGCTCGAGGATACGCTCAATTATATTTGTGGTTGATTTGCCATCCAAAAAGGTGACCAACTCCACCCGGCCACCGTACGATTCAACGATCTCTCTTCCGACCACGCCATCCAGCGAATAATCGCCCCCCTTGGCCAGAATATGCGGTTTGAGAGCAGTAATCAGTTCCAAAGGGGTATCTTCGTCAAAAACGACGACATAATCGATGCAACCCAGAGCTGCCAGGAGATGAGCTCGCTCATCCTGATCGATCAGCGGTCGTTTTGGCCCTTTCAGACGACGAACAGAGGCATCACTGTTAAGCCCCAGCACCAGCAGGTCACCGAGGTTCCGTGCTTTTTGCAGATATTTCACATGTCCGGCATGCAGCAGATCAAAGCAGCCATTGGTGAACACAATCCGCTTCCCCCTGTTTTTCTCCGCCGCAATCAGAACGGTCAGCACATCAAGACTCTTTATTTTCGCATGGCTGTCCTTATGGGCCAGTGAAACAGCATCAATAATTTCCTGCGGTGTAACGATCGAAGTCCCCAGTTTTCCGACGGCAATCCCCGCAGCAACGTTGGCCAGCCGGGCGGATTCGGCCATGCCGAAACCGGAAGCGATGCCGACCGCCAGAGCGGCAAGCACGGTATCCCCGGCACCCGAAACATCAAAGACTTCACGGGCAACAGTAGGGATATGGACAACCTCGCCCCCTTTTGAAAAGAGCGACATCCCCTCTTCACTGCGGGTGATCAGCAGGTGTTGCAAGCCGGTCGCATCCATGATGACACCAGCGGCCTGTGCCAGAGAAGCGGCGTCCGTGATGGAGATTCCGGAGGCGGCTTCGGCCTCCTTGCGATTCGGCGTCAGCAGAGTTGCCCCGCCGTAGCGGGTAAAATCCGACCCTTTCGGATCAACCAGGACAGGAATGCTCCCCGGGGCAGCAGCGGAAATTACCGCGGCGATTACGGCCGGTGTCAATACCCCCTTGTTGTAATCTGAAAGCACGATGGCCGAATATTCGTGAGCGTGGGCGGATATCCAGAGGCAGATCTGCTGTTCAACAGACGCCGGCAATGCCTCCCGCGATTCCCGGTCAATGCGTACAATCTGCTGATGAGCTGCGACGACTCTCGTTTTTCGGCTGGTCCTGCGGTCGGGATCCAGGAAAATTGCCCGGGTATCAATCTGATGGTGGCAAAACTGCCCCAACAGCTCGCGACCGTTCTGATCATCGCCAACTACGGAACAGACCGAGACCTGCACCCCCAGGGCAGCCAGATTATGCACCACATTGCCGGCACCACCAAGGCGGAGCTCTTCGCGGATAACATCAACCACCTGTACCGGAGCCTCAGGAGAAATACGATCCGCCCTCCCCCACAGGTACTCGTCCAGCATCAGGTCACCAACAACCAGGCAACGGATTCGGGCACTATGGGCAAAGAGAGTTTCAACAGCAGTACGATCCACACAACCTCCCTGTAGCAATTAAAACATGCTCTTTTCCAGCAGATCGCAGACAATATGGATGATGGTGATATGCCCTTCCTGAACCCTTGGTGTATCATCGGTCGGCACGATCAGCGCCAGATCACAGACACTCTTGATAGTCCCGCCATCCTTGCCGAGCAGGCCAACCGTACGGCACCCTTTTTCACGGGCCAGCTCCAGCGCCTGCAGTACATTTGGAGAATTGCCGCTGGTCGAGATCCCGACTACCAGGTCACCCGGCGAGGCCAGTGCCTCAACCTGGCGATGGAACACCTTGTCGAAACCATAATCATTACCGATAGCGGTCAGAATAGAGGTATCGGTTGAAAGCGCGATTGCCGGCAATCCCCTCCGTTCCATCTTGAAACGCCCGACAATCTCGGCCACAAAATGCTGCGCATCAGCCGCTGAGCCACCATTCCCCATCACCAGCAACTTTCCACCACGGCTGAAGGTGTCTGCCAGCAGCGTGACCATTTCGGCGATCAGTGGCGACAGTTCCTGCTCAATCCGGGCGATAACGTCCCGATGAGCCGCTAATTGAGAAGTAATCTCTGGTATCATGGTGATGCCTCCCTAATGTTGTACCGCACCGGTGGTTGTGCGGGCATGAATGCTGCTGAGCAGTTCGTCCAGTGAGATGGCGGCGTCAACGCCCGGAAAGGCAACACCGCTGC
>VFJM01000132.1 GCA_009886055.1 Geobacter sp.
AGCTGCAATGGTTTGACGTACGTCCGCTCTGCGGTAAAACGATCATTGTCACCAGAGCAGCCGAACAGGCCGGTGAGTTTTCTGTCAAGCTGGCGGCTCGCGGAGCCACGGTGCTTGAATGTCCCACTATCCGCCTGGTGGAGCCGGAGAGTTGGCAGCTGCTCGATCTGGCTATTCGTGACCTGCCTGAATATGACTGGCTGGTACTGACATCAGGCAACGCGGTGCGTTACTTCTTCCAGCGAATGGAAGCGCTGGGACTTGATGCACGGGCGCTGGCGGGCTGCCGGATTTGTGCCGTTGGCCCCAAGACAGCTGCCGAGATTCACACTTTTGGTATTAAGCCGGATCTGGTCCCCGCCGATTATAAAGCTGAAGGTGTTGTCACTGAATTATCCCGTCTGGATATGCATAACACACGGGTACTTTTCCCTCGCGCCGACAAGGCCCGGGATCTCATCCCGCACGAACTGAAGCGGATGGGAGCACATGTGGACAGTCCGGTGGCGTATCGCAATATCTTTCCGGAACGGTTGCCGCCTGAGACGCTCTTTGCTCTGGAAAAGCGTTCGGTGGACTGCATCACCTTTACGTCGTCATCAACAGTGCAAAATCTGGCGGCAATGCTCGGAGAAGAGCTGATGCTGGATATGCTGAAAGGGGTGGTCGTTGCGTCAATCGGTCCGATCACTTCAAAAAGCTGCCGTGAACTGGGGTTGAAGGTGGATATTGAGCCTGACATGCATACGCTTGATGCGCTGGCAGAGGCATTGGAAGAGCATTTCGGCTGACGCGCTCAGGTAAGCCGCTTTTGTACTAACACGAAGAGCCCCGAAATATCGGGGCTCTTCGTGTGTATGGCATGTAAACCGATGAAAATGTGTGGTGATTACTCTCTCAATCCGGCAGAGGAACACGGCACAGCTAAAAAGCAATTGATATCAGATAGTTAAATAACTAGATGCCCTCCGGCCTTGACATAATTCCTGCTGCAGAGTATGGTGCCCTCACGTAAGTGTGTTCTTACGATAGCGATACTACTAAACCATCCGCGAGGATGGGACGGAAAGCCCAGGATCTCCTTGAGACAGCCGGGTCGCCGAACTATCAATCGAAAAGATAGCCAGCGATCCGGCTTTTTTATTACCTGGCTTCGATTCGGTTCACGCAACTGACAGGAGGTGCTTTTTGAAATTAAGTAAAAAAATCCAGCATATGGCCGTATTCATCGAGTTTCTCACCGGTTCAGTACTGGCCATTTTTTTCCATATCGTACTCGAAAATCCGGAGGCATCCTACAGTATCTTCGGCATCGGACTGCTCCTTTCCCTGGCCACCTATCTGCTCCGTGAAGAGATGGAAAACACCCGCATCCAGCTCACCAGCCAGTATAACCAGGCACATGAAATCACCTTTGCCGTCGCCGGAATACACGATCCCGAATGCCAGGCCAAGGCTCAGGAGATTCTGTGCGGAATCAAACGAACCATTCTCCTGCTCCAGCAGGGGTATATGCCGCTCGATGAAACCGAATACTACCTGGAAGGGGGGAAATGTACCGATGCCTCGCTACGCCGCCTGAAAGTCGTGGATCCTTTGACCATCGGCTGGCATACCCGCGGCGCCTTGGTGAACTATTATCAGTCAAACCTGCGGGCTTTGGAACGGGGGGTAATCATCACTCGGGTTTTTGTCATCTGTCGCGATGACATGGACGAACCAGAGGCCCAGAAGATCCTGCTGGCCCAGTACCGCGACGGCATCGACGTTCGAATTGCGTTCCGCAGCGACCTTCCCCTGGCCAACGACATCAGCGGCCGGGATATAAACAGCTCATTCGACTTCGGCATCTATGATGACCAGGTCGTAACCGACGTGTTCGCACAGTCCGGCAAGTACTATGGCCGGAAAACAGCGACTGCCGCCGAGGTTGAGAAGTACGTGAAGCTCTTCGAAATTATCGATCACAATTCACATGCAGTAATCCTTGAGGATGACCGGATCATTCTGGTATCGGAGTCTCTCAAAAAGGCTGCTTGACTTACCTAGTGATTCGAAAACACTGAAACGACAAAAGGCCCTGTGTAAACAGGGCCTTTTGTGTGATTCAATGACGAAAAAACTACTATACGAGTTCCAGTGCGCTGAAGAAATACGGGATTTCAAACGCGGCGGTTTCAGGAGCGTCGGAACCGTGGGAAGAGTTTTCCTCAATGTTGACGGCAAAATCCTTGCGGATGGTACCCGGCTCTGCATTAGCGGGATTAGTAGCGCCCATCAGGGTCCGCCAGTCGGCGATGGCGTTCTCTTTTTCCAGGCAGAGCACGATAACCGGGCTACGTGACATAAAGGCGCAGAGGTCATTGAAAAAAGGGCGTGCACTGTGCACATAGTAGAAACCCTCGGCCTGTTTTCTGGTCAGCTGGATTTTTTTCATGCCGGCGATGGTGAAGCCTTTTTCTTCGATTCGTGCCAGAATCTGGCCGGCCAGCTTGCGTTCAACTGCATCCGGCTTGATGATTGCGAACGTACGTTCCATGGTGATTCCTCCGATAGATAACTGAAAATATGAACGCTTTTGATATCACTTTAAGTGCCATTCTGTCAAGTTTTTAGCGCCTTTTCGAGGCATTTTGCTTTTTTGTACTTGCAATATAAAAAAGGAAATGATAAGAAGACTGCTCACTTGCCCGGGTGGTGGAATTGGTAGACACGCAAGATTCAGGTTCTTGTGCTCGC
>VFJM01000138.1 GCA_009886055.1 Geobacter sp.
CGTCAGGCTTCAGCAGCGCTTCTTCCACGCGGTCGGCATCGTAGAGCAGCACGCCGACGTGGCGGATCCTGCCGACGCAGCTGTGGGCGCAGGCGTTGCACTGGCCGGTCTCGGTGCGCGGGAAACAGAAGATGCACTTCTCCGCCTTGCCGCTCTGCCAGTTGAAATAAACCTTTTTGTACGGGCAGGCGCTGGTGCAGAAACGCCACCCCTTGCAGACCTCCTGATCCACCAGCACGACGCCGTCCTCGCCCCGTTTGTAGATGGCCCGCGACGGGCAGGAGGCGACACATGCCGGATTCAGGCAGTGATTGCAGATGCGGGGAAGATAGTGCATGAACATGCGACCGTAATCTTCGACAAGGGTGCGGTCTTCCAGGTTGACGTCCTCTACGGCGTAGACCTGCGAGCCGGAGAGGTCGTCGTCCCAGTTGGGACCGCCGGTGATCTTCTCCATCGGTTCGCCGGAGACCAGGGAGAAGGCCTCGGCCACCGGCTGATCGCTGCCGGGAGGGGCTTTGTACAGGTTGCTGTAGTCGAAGTCGAACGGCTCGTAGTAGTCATCCAGCTTCGGCATGTTGGGCTGAAAGAACATGTTGAGCAGTGTCGGTCCCTTGCCGAGGGCCCGCAGCTTCAGCTTGCCGTTCTCGCGGAGCCAGCCCCCTTTGAAGATGTTCTGGTTTTCCCATTTTTTGGGATACCCGACACCCGGTTTGGTCTCGACGTTGTTCCACCACATGTACTCGGCGCCCTTGCGGTCGGTCCAGATGTTCTTGCAGGAGATGCTGCAGGTGTGGCAGCCGATGCACTTGTCCAGATTGAATACCATTACCAGTTGTGCTCGTACGTTCATCGCCTCACCCCCTCAACTTTCTGACTACCACGTAGCTGTCACGGTTTACGCCGGTCGGCCCCCAGTAGTTGAAGTAATAACTGAATTGTGCGTAGCCGCCGAGCATCAGGGTCGGCTTCAGGCGGATGCGGGAGAGGCTGTTGTGCACACCGCCACGCTTGCCGCTTTTGCGGGACTTCTTGACATTGAGAGTGCGCTCCGGCGCGTGGTACATGATCGCCGCCCCGCGTGGAATGCGTGACGAAACGACGGCTCGGCTGGTCACCACGCCGTTGGCGTTAAAGACCTCGATCTCCTCATTGTCCTCGATCCCGGCGCTCGCCGCATCTTCGTGGTTGAGCCAGACCACCGGGCCGCCTCGCGAGAGGGTCAGCATCCTCATGTTGTCGCTGTAGGTGGAGTGGATACTCCACTTGCCGTGCGGGGTCAGAAAGTTCAGGATCAGTCCGGTTTCTCCCTCTATCTCGTCCAGCATGGCCGGGTTGAGCTTCCCCTTGAAGGTCGGCAGTCCCTCGTTGAATTCGCCGTAATAGGGGTGGTCGAGATACAGCGACTGTCGGCCGGTGAGGGTACGCCACGGCACGCCGTGCTCCACGTTCAGGGTGTACGGGGCATAGGGGCGGTTCTCGTTGACCAGGCCGCTCCAGACCGGGGTGCTCAAGTGGCGGCGCGGCTTCTGGGTGACCTCCTCCCAGGTGATGCGGAAGTTGCGGTCTCCGGCCGAGATCTGGGCCAGCGGTTTACCGACCCGTTTTTCAAGGGTCTGGTACGCGCGATGGGCCAGTTCGCCGTTGGTCTCCGGAGCGAGGGCCATGATCACGTCGGCGACGTTCCTCACGTCCTCCATGTCGATGTATTTCTTGTCATTCCAGGAGCGGGTCGGCATCGTTTTGAGGAGCTGTTCGTGGACGTCGTCCGCCTCCCAGCTAACCCCGTGGGCATGCAGGTGGCCGATGTGGGGCCCGAGCGACATGAAACGGTTGTAGAGATTGATGTAGTCGCGCTCGACGATCGGGAGGTTCGGCATGGTTGTGCCCGGGATCGCCTCGCATTCACCCAGTTTCCAGTCCTTCACGCTCCGCTGGGCTATTTCACCCGGCGTGTCGTGCTGCAGAGGCGCGGCAATGATGTCCTTGAACGGTACGGGGAAGTGCTTCGGCGAAAGCTCGCTGACCTTCTTGGCAATAGCGGCGAAGATGTTCCAGTCGGATTTGGATTCCCAGGCCGGATCAACGGCGGCATCCATGCAGTTGACAAAGGAGTGCATGTCGGTGGTGTTCAGGTCCGATTTCTCGTACCAGGTGGCCGCCGGCAGGACGATGTCCGAGTAGAGGGTCGAGGTGTCCATGCGGAAGTTCAGATCCACGACCAGGTCCATCTTGCCGGTGGGGGCCTTCTCGTGCCAGACGATATCCTTGACCTGCCCCTTGGCGGCCTCCGTGGCGGTGAAACTGCTGTTCGGCGCGCCGATGACATGCTTGAGGAAGAATTCATGCCCCTTGGCGCTGGAGGAGATCGCGTTGCCGCGCCAGATGAACCAGACCTTGGGCGAGTTCCCCTCACCGTCCGGATCCTCGATGGCGAAACGGGTCTCGCCGTTTTTCAGCCGTTTGACCAGCCAGGCGCGGACCTCGTCGTCGGTCACGGCTCCGGCCGCCTCCGCCTGCTCCATCAGGCGGATCGGGTTATCGTTGAAATGGGGGGAGAAGGGGAGCCAGCCGAGCCGGACCGCCTTGGCGTTGAAGTCGGCGGTGTGCATCGGCATATTCTCGCCGGTCTCGGGCTTGAAGTAGTCGACGAAATTGCGGTCATAGCGCCACTGGTCGGAATGCATATACCAGAAGCTCGGGGTATTCTGCAGCCGCGACGCCTTTGTCCAGTCCTGGGCCATGGCGATGGAGGTCCAGGGGGCCAGCGGCACCACCTTTTCCTGGCCGACATAGTGAGCCAGGCCGGCGCCGTTCCGTCCGACGCTCCCGGTCAGGATCAGGGCGGTGATGGCCGCCCGGTAGATCAGGTCGTTGTGGTACCAGTGGTTGACACCGGCGCCGATGATGATCATGTTGCGTCCGCCGCTCTGTTCGCCGTTCACGGCCCATTCGCGGGCGATCGTTATCAGGCTCGTCGCGGCGATGCCGGTATATTTTTCCTGCCATGCGGGGGTAAAGGGCTTGTCATCCTGGTAGTTTGCCGGATAATCGCCATCAAGGCCGCGCGAAACGCCGAACTGGGCCATGAGGAGGTCGAACACTGTCGCGACCGTCACCTCGCCATCTTTTGTCATGATGCGCCTGACCGGGACATCCCGGAGCACGTCGCCGTCGGCCTCGAAGGAAAAGCGGACCGTGCGGGTGCCCTGGCCGATGAAGGTCAGGGAACAGTCGATGTCGGCGCCGTCCACCATGTCCACCATATCCAGATTCCAGTTCCCCTCCTGCTTGCTCCAGCGTGAACCGACGCTGCCATGGGGGAAGCGGACATTCCCGGCACTGTCGCCGACACAGAGGGTCCAGTCGGCATTTTCAATCCCTTCGCCCCGCTCCAGTTCAGCGGCACGCAGGAATTCACCCTGCCGCAATGCGCCGTCCTTCTCAGTCAGCTTGACCAGGAAGGGGAGGTCGGTGTACTTGCGCACATATTCGTCAAAGAAAGGGACCTGGCGGTTGGCGTAAAACTCGGTCAGGATTACATGGTTGACCGCCATCCAGAAGGCGCCGTCGTGCCCCTGCTCCACCGGCAGCCAGGCATCGGCAAACTTGCTGGCCATGCTGTAATCGGGGGACATGACCACCACCTTGGTGCCGCGATAGCGGGCCTCGGTCATGAAGTGGGCGTCCGGGGTGCGGGTCATCGGTACGTTGGAACCGCAGAGGACGATGTAGGAGGCGTTGTACCAGTCGGCCGACTCGTTGACGTCGGTCTGCTCGCCCCAGACCTGCGGCGATGCCGGGGGGAGGTCGCAGTACCAGTCGTAGAAGCTCATCGCAACGCCGCCCAGCAGCTGGAGGAAGCGGGTGCCGGCCGCGTAGCTTATCATCGACATGGCCGGGATCGGAGAAAAGCCGATCACCCGGTCAGGGCCATGCTTCTTGGCGGTGTAGAGAGAGGATGCGGCGATCAGCTCGTTCGCTTCGTCCCACGAAGCACGGCGGAAGCCACCCATGCCGCGCTTCGTGACATAGCTCTCGCGCGACTCGGGGTTCTCGACGATGCTCTTCCACGCCTCGACCGGGTCGTCATGAACTGCGCGGGCCTGACGCCAGAGGTCGATCAGCACGCCCCGCATGTAGGGGTGCTTGACCCGGAGCGGGGAGTAGAGGTACCAGGAAAAGCTGGCCCCCCGGGGACAGCCGCGCGGCTCGTGGTTGGGGAGGTCTCCGTTGAACTGGGGATAGTCGTTGGCCTGCAGCTCCCAGCCGACGATGCCGTCCTTGACATGCACCATCCAGCTGCAGCCGCCGGTGCAGTTGACTCCGTGGGTGCTGCGCACCACCTTGTCATACTGCCACCGGTTCCGGTAGAAATCCTCCCACCCCCGGTCGCAGGGGCTATGGTCATCCTTGATCCGCTCGTTCGACATTATCTGATCCTCCTCTTGTAGAGAGTCAATCCAATTAATAACAGTATAAACAGGGCACCGCCTGTCAGGGGCAAGTTGACCGAAGAGCCTCCCCCCTTCAGTGCAGCGGAGTCCTTGAAAAGGGCCATCAGCGCCGCGATCTCGTCATCGGTCAGCGGCCGGTCGGCATATATTTTCTTCATGGTCGGGAACTTGAGCGCCTTGAGCGCCCCCATCATCCCGGTTTCCCCCATCTTCTGGTAGGAGTTTTTCAGATCGGCAATGGAGAGGTTCCCCCCCGTAATGCCCGGGTAGGTGAAGGGGTGACATGAGAGGCATGGCGCGCCACCCTTGGCCAGGCGCGTGCTCCCGGTGAAGAGCGCCTTTCCCTTGGCGATCAGCTCAGGCGTCACCACCGTCGCCACCTGTTCGGCGGCCGGCGGAGCGGCTGTTGCTGTGCCGGCGCCTCCTGCTTCCGAAATATAGACGATAATCTTCAACGCATCTTCGTGACCGATACCCAGGTTCGGCATCTCGTAGCCGTATTTTTTGACCAGTTCGGCCTGGATCGGGTCTTTGCTCGCCGTCAGCTTGTTCGGCTCTATGATGACCGATTCGAGCCACTCATGCGTCCGCCTGGCGACCACCCCCTTCAGGTCGGGGCCGCTACCATCGCCGCCGCCGATGCTATGGCAGCCGGCGCACTGCTTGTCGAACAGGTCTTTACCCTGATCTGCCCAGACGGATAAGCTGCTCGTCAATAGAATCAGTAGTGCGGTGAAACAGATCAGAAGCCTGCCTGAAAGTGCCATACGGTTTTCCCCTCCCGCGGTCTGGAAATGAGACTCTGTTTACAGAGTAAAATTATCTATTTAGCTTACCAAACAATCTGTCTTGTGCAAGCGAGATGTGTCCGGTTAAATAAAACGCACTAATTAGTGTGATAACCAATACTCCTGCCGGCAATAAAATCTTTGACCAAGGTCAAGAATGATTTTTATATGATTTATTGAATATATCTGGTTTGTGGTAGTAACGTTTTGGCTGGTGGTGGTAATTTGGACACAAATGGTCTTATTTAGCTGGCGTATCTGCGGGGCTGATCCTGCGTAATTGAGAGAATTGCTGTTGACACAGGGCGTGCCAAGCAGTAGCATGCCCGACACTTTGCAGGTCGGAAATGCCCACCGACACATGGCGGGTTGGGGTATTTTTAAATCTTTTTGGAGGTATACCTAGAAATGGAATTTGTAACACTTGAAGACGTGATAAAATTTGCCGTTGAGCGTGAAGACACCGCCTACAAACTTTACAAGCGGGCAGCGGAGCTTTCCACCAGCATCTCTTCGAGAAAGATGTTCGAGGAGATGGCCGCAGAAGAGGCCACTCACAAGGATGTCTTCGTGAAAATCGATGGGGACAAGGTTGAAAACCACAAACTTTGCACTCTCCCGGAATCCAGTATCGCCAAGTATCTGGCCGATATCCCCTTCCGGGAAAACCTGACGTACAGCGAAATCCTTGCCTATGCTCTCAAAACGGAAGAAAACGCCTACCAGCTTTACAAGGCGGCTGCCGGCATGGCTGATGACCCGAAGCTCCAAAAGATGCTGATGAGTTTTGCTGATGTAGAGTTGGGTCATCGCCGCAGACTCGAAGCGATCTATGAGGAGCGGGTACTGACAGAGGGGTGATGATTCAATTCAGTATCATGGATGAACACAAAAGGCGGCCGGAACGGTCGCCTTTTGTGCGTGGATTGCATTAAAACCGGTATTCGGCCATGAGTCCGAATCCTTGCTGACTGACGGCAGGCAGGATCTTCAGGGACGTATCGCTCTGTACAGCATGGTAGCGGGCAACAGCTTTTCCGACAAAATAGCCGATAGCTCCGCCGAAAAAAACATCCGATGCCCAGTGTTTGTTGTCGTAGATGCGCGCAAGCCCGGTAAGCGTGGCCAATCCGTACGCGATCGGCGGAACAAACGGATTGGTGCCGTACTCTTCGGCAAAAACGGACGCAATCGAAAACGCGGTCGTTGTGTGGAGGGAAGGGAAGGAAGGGTCGGCGCCCTTGAAGCCGGGGCCGTCCCATGTGGTGGAAGCGTCCCCCGTAGATGGTCGGGAGCGTTGGGTTGCCATCTTGATTGTGTAGGAAAAGGCGCCGCTGATGGCGAGGCTTTCCACGGCCAGCAGGGATGTACGGCGCGCTTTGGGATCATCACTGAGGTGACCATACAGATAGAACAGGCCGAGCGACGGCAAGGCGTAGAACGGGTTGCCGATAACATTCCCGAGGGAGGCGCCTGTATCTCCGGTCGAACTCTTGTTTCTTTGGGCAAAGTTCCTGATATCAGTATCAGCAAAGTAGATTCCCGAAGTTGCTCCAATGACCAGCCCGGCTTTCAGCCAATCGCCCCCGTCCCATTTGGTCGGCGCTGCCAGTATTTTCCCGCTGTCAGTGAAGTACCCTTTGACATATTCGCCGGTTATCCTGTCTGGTTGTACCGGAGGTATGAAAAGGACTTGGCCTGCCTCAACTTTCGCTTCGACGGCAGGTTTGTCAGGAACGGCTGCACTGTTGTCTTCCGCTACGGAGATGCCCGCCAGAAGAGCTATAATTGCTGCCGCAGAAAAGCAGGTACCGAGACAGCTTCGGGGCATGTTAGGAAAAAGCACTCATCCCTCCGGTGGATTGTTCCAGCTAACTGCAATCTAAATGGTTTTTTCGATTCGTTTCAGGAGAAGAGAATTGAGTACGACTGATACCGACGAAAATGCCATAGCCAGGCCTGCATACTCAGGTTTCAGCGTTATGCCGTAGCGGGACAGCAGGCCGGCTGCCACCGGAATGCCGAGGATGTTGTAGAAGAGGGCCCAGAACAGGTTCTGCTTGATTTTGGACAGGGTGGCCCGGCCGATCGTAATTGCCCGCACGGCGTCCAGCAGATCACTGCGCATCAGGACAATATCGCCGGTTTCCTTGGCAACATCGGTGCCTCCGCCGATGGCGATCCCGATATGGGCCTGGGCAAGAGCGGGCGCGTCATTGATCCCGTCACCGACCATCCCGACGGTCATGCCGCGGGCTTGGTACTCTTTGACCACCTCCCGTTTGCGATCCGGCATCACTTCTGCCTCAAACGTGTCTACCCCCGCCTGTTTCGCCACAAGTGCGGCAACATCGGTGTGATCACCGGTAATCATGCAGGTGGTTATGCCCATGCGCCGCAGTTCGGCGATCGCATTGATCGAACCTGGTCTCAGGGTGTCAGCAAACGCCGCGACGCCGACCAGAGTATTTCCGGCGGCAACATAGACCAGCGATTTGCCGGACGCAGTCAACTCGGAAACTTTCTTTTCCAGAGGTGCCAGCGCAATGCCGAGCTCTCCCATCAGTCGCTCGTTGCCGACCGCCAGCTGAAATCCTTCGTACCGGCAGGTTATTCCCAGCCCCCCCCGCTCCTCGAATTCTTCGCCCTGGCCCGGCTCGATCCCCGCTTCCCGTGCCGCTGCGAGTGCCGCCTGGGCCAACGGATGGGTCGAATATGCTTCGGCAGCCGCCAGACACTCAAGCAGCTTGGTCGGATCGACGCTATGCGCGACAGGAACCAGATCGGTCATCTCCGGCATCCCTCTGGTCAGGGTGCCGGTTTTGTCGAGCAGGAGAACGTCAAGCCGGGAGATCGTTTCGAGAGCGGACCCTTTTTTTACCAGTATGCCGCGGCCGAGGGCAATACCGCTTCCGACCATGATGGCGGTCGGTGTTGCCAGGCCCATGGCGCACGGGCAGGCGATTACCAGTACGGCGATCGCAAAACGGAAGGCGGTCAGGAAGTCGCTGGCAAGAGCGATGTACCAGAGGGCAAAGGTTGCTGCCGAGAGGAGCAGCACAATCGGCACGAACCAGGCTGAAACGGTATCGGCAAACTTTTGAATCGGAGCCTTGTCTCCCTGAGCTTCGCGTACCATCTTGACGATTTGTGCCAGCAGGGTCTCCTCGCCGATACGGGTCGCCCGGATCCGCATGACGCCGTTTGTGCTGACTGTGGCTCCGGAAACGGAATCCCCCGGCTTTTTCAGCACCGGCAGGGATTCGCCCGTGACCATGCTCTCATTGACGGCTCCCCCCCCCTCGAGCACTTCGCCATCGACCGGTATGATATCCCCGGCACGAACCAGAACGACATCTCCAACCCGGATAACAGATGCGGGTACCTCTTTCTCTCCTTCTTCTGTGACCAGACGGGCTTTGTCCGCCTGCAGATGGAGCAGCTTCTTGAGCGCTTCACTCGCTTTGCCGCGGGCTCTGGCCTCAAGATATTTCCCGAGGCGTATAAATGCGATCAGCATGGCCGAGGTCTCGAAGAAAACGTCCCGGTGCGGGCCGAGCAGTCCGAAGTAGGCTGCCAGCGAATAAAAATATGCGGCCGAAGTGCCGAGGGCTACCAGTACATCCATGTTGGTGCTGCGGTTTTTGAGCGCGCTCCAGGCGCCGCGGTAAAAGATCAGACCGGCAGAGAACTGGACTGCCGTGGCCAGCAGAAGACTGAGCTGCATCGCGGCACGATTGGAGTGCAATCCCATCGTAAGCATGATCGGCAGTGAGGCGAGCAAGGAAAAGATGAACCAGTTTCGCTGGGAGCGCAGGTCGTCATCGTGGGCAGTTTCAGCTCCATGCAGTTCTACCGGTGTGTAGCCGGCGGCATGGACGATGCTGAAGATGTCGGCGTACTTTAGTTGCTGCGGATCATAACGGACGAAGCCGGTTTCTGCGGCCAGATTTACAATTGCGGTGGTAATGGCAGGGTGTTCGAGCAGCTTCTTTTCAAGGGTGCTGACGCAGGAGGCACAGTGCAGTCCGCGCACGCCAAAGGTCAGTTCACCGTCCGGTTCAGGGCGGACAACGCCGTAGCCGAGCGCTTCGACGACCCCGATAACCTGCTCTTTTGAGATGACGGCAGGGTCGTGGCTGACAGTCAGTTCTGCCAGAGCAAAATTAACCACGGCACTCTGAACCCCTTCACGCCGGGCCAGATCCTTTTCGATCCGGGCGGCGCAATTGGCACAGGACATCCCGGTTATTGGCACGTTAGAAGTTATGTACTGCGATGTATCGACAGGAGAAAGCTCCGTAAACGCACGTATCCCTTCTGTCGGGGTCGAGAGGGTTTCCTTGTCCACTATCAATACCTCTGCTTGAAAGTGCCACGCACGAAATGTCCCCAGGTGATTTTTATGGCCGATGCAATGGGGAGCGCCAGCAGGATGCCCCAGAATCCGAGTATTTCACCGAGCGCCATGACCATAATAATGGTTACCAGTGGGTTAAGGTTCATCGATTCCTTGAAGACCAGCGGTTTTATGACATACCCCTCGAAAAAGTAGATCAGTGCAAATGCAAACGTGGTTTGTCCGAGTATCGCTGCGGACTGGAATTTAAACCAGGCGAAGAAGAGGGCCGGCAGAGTCGCAATGATGACGCCAATGAACGGCAGGATCGAGGCAGCGCCCGCAAAAGCGCCGCAGAAGATCGGATGGGGGATTCCGAGCGCAAAAAGGGCAGCAGTTGAAAACAGCGCGACGATGATGGAAACCGCCACCTGGCCGCGCAGATAACCGCCGATACTGCTGTTGACCTCATGAGCGATATCTACAATCTGGTCGCGCCAATTATCAGGAAGCCAGGAGATCAGCGTATCGATGACGGTCTGCTTGTAGTAGAGCATAAAGAAAACCAGGATCGGTGAGAGTACGATGTTGAAGAGATTGAAAAAGATACGGGTCCCGAAGTTGTAGGCCCAGAATCCGGCCTTTTCAGCCGTTGTGTCGATATTGCCGGATGCTTTGTCCAACAGCCACTGGATTTCATCCGATCCGTAGCGGTCTGGCAGACGGTTTTTCCATTCCAGGGCGACCTGTTTGATCTTTAGGATATAGGCCGGCAGATCGAGGATGAAGGAGTTCCAGCTCATGGTGATGGCCGGGACGATGAATGCCAGGAAAAAAACGGTCAGAATACCCAGAACTATATACAGAAGCACCAGAGCGTAGAGCCGTTTCATGCCGCGCTGCTCGACCTTCACGAGAAGAGGATCAAGAAGGTAGGCAATGACCCAGGAAAGGAGAAAGCATGAAATGGTGTGCTGCAGTGCGTAAAGGGCTGCGGCCAGCATGCAGAAAAGCAGTATTGTTGCAATAGATCTGCCGTAATCGCTGCGCGGCGTATGGGCGTACTCCATTTTCTCTCCTAAGCGTGCTTCATGTCCTGCAATAACGTATTCGCCGTGAACAGGTTGTTTTCTTCCATCCAGGTCTTAAGCCGATCGGAAAGAAACCGATCCTTTAATAACGCAAAACGCTCTTCCTCATGCGGGTAGAACGAGAGGATGTCTTCGATCTTTCCGTACGGTTTTCTGCCTGCCAGCGAAGTATGCAGCAGGGACCTTAATTCAGGATCGGAAATCTGGGCAACAAATTCCGAGACAATCTGGCGTTCGCTGCGATAGTCGAACGGGGGTATTTCCAGGAAGCGTTCTCCGTTGTTCTGGAGCTGTTGCCGGACTTCACTGTTTTCGGATGTAGAGGGAACAAAGAATATTTCGCCGGTCAGCCGGTCGAGATAGTATGCTTTATCAGGCTGTCCGCTGGTAAATGCACCGAGCAGGTCCTCCCAGGATATTTCAACACTGTGAATCGTTGCCATCTAACTCTCCTTTTCCAATTCGGAGTTGCGTTCTTCTTGTTGACTTTTTACTGTTGATCGAAGCACAATCCGCACCATGCGAGCCATTTTTATAGCCGATGCCCATCTTATGCTGCCGGACGACACCAACTACCGCCTGCTGCTTCGTTTTCTACAGGAGCTGGAGGGGAAGCTGGACACCCTCTACATCATGGGAGACCTGTTTGACTTCTGGGTGGGGTTCCCGTCACACCCTTTAACTCACTATGATGCCGTACTTGATGCGTTGGAGCGGTTAGTTGAGCGCGGCTGCAGACTGGTCTATTTTGAAGGAAATCACGATTTCCATCTGGGCTCGATTTTTTCGCAGCGTCTAAAAGCTGAAATTCATTCCGGGCCTGCCATTGAATGTGTGCAGGGCAAGCGGCTTTATATCTGCCACGGTGATCAGATCAACAGGGAAGATCGCCTCTACCGCCTGCTGCGATTTCTGCTGCGCACACGCCTGGTGGCTGCCGGTGTCAGGCATTTTCCCCCGTCATGGGCGGAAAAAATCAGAGAGCGTCTGCAGAAACGGAGCCAAGCCGGGTATAGTGTAAAAACAGCCCGCTGGGACTACCGTCAGATCATTCTTGATTTTGCCCGTTCTCTCCAGAGTGAGGGGTGTGACGGTCTGGTTACCGGTCACTTCCATCTTGCCCTGCGTGAAGACGTCCCGGAGTCGTCCTTCGCCGTCCTGTCGCTCGGCGACTGGATGGAGCAGTTCACCTATGGCGAAATGCTGGATGGAGAGTTACGGTTAATGAGCTATTCCGAACGTGAACCGTAGGGGGGCGACCGGAACATCGTCTCCACAACACCGGTCAGGGAGGGGGGATGATCCCCCTACCGCCTGAAAAATTCTTCCAGGGCCTGTTCTCCAACCTGAGACGCCTTAATCTTCCATTTATCAGAGTTGATAACCAGAGCGACCAGCGCGATACGCGGGTTCTGTATCGGTGCAAAGGCTGCGAACCATGAGTAATGCCCCTTGGGGTCTGTGCCGTTGATAGACCCTGTTTTGGCAGCTATCGGGACATTCAGCAGCGGCCGGCCGCGGCGGTCATGAAACGCCTTGCGGGAGGTGCCGGTCAGGACGGTACTGGAAAGCATTCGTGTTAGTGATGCTGATGTTTCCGGTGTGACCAGGCGGCGCAACTCGTGCGGAGTAAACGTTTCTTTTTCAATCCCCTGTCCATCGACGATGCTGCTGGTCAGTCCAGGAGTCATCATTTTTCCGCCATTGGCGATTGCCGACATGATCACCGCGGCGTGGAGCGGAGAAATTTTTACGTCATGATCCAGCCCGGCTCCCATAAGTCTCAGACCATGACTATTGGCCGGTTCCGCCGCCTGACTCGGTTTGGCCGGGATGCCCGGCAGCAGTTCCTGGTTGAAGCCGAAGCGGGAAACGGATTCCATGACGGACGACTTGCCGGCAATGTCGCTTGCCACTCGTCCGTACACCGGATTGATCGATTTGCCCATGGCATGGGTAACATTCATGCGGTTGTTCCTGCCGCGAGGGCTGGTATCCCAGTAGCGCGGATTTTCCGAAGTGGAGCCGCCACGGAATTCGATCACTGATTCAGGCGTGATCTTATGGCTTTCAAGCGCTGCGGAGGCGGTGATGATCTTAAACAGTGAGGCCATCGGATACAGTTCGTACATGGAGCGTTTCGCCCACTCCGGGTCAACCGACGAGTAGGCGGTCATGCCGAGAACACGCCCCGATGCCGGCTCAATGGCAACAAAAACGCCGTACGGCACCCGATGTTTTGCCAAATACTCATGGACCCTTCGCTGCATGTCGCCCTGAATGGTATAGATGTGCTGCAGCCCTTCAGGGGTCCGGGCGGATATGAGGGAACCGTTGACCTCTGCCGTTGCAAGCAGATCTCTGGCGGTCTCGAAACGACTGGCTGAAACAGGAGGCCTGGCCGCTTCAGCCGGTTTTGGTGCGGCGCCGGTGAAAGATGCAAGCCAGGCACGGAGATGCGAGCCGGCCGGTTCTGTCTGGCGCAGCGTCAGAACGAAAAGCGGTGCAAGAGCCAGCACAATGGCAATGAACAGCAGCGTCAGCTTCAGCTGCCGGAGGCGTTTCCCTGTTGGAAAGGACAGTCTGGGGTGAGCAGGTTCGCCGGCCGGTTTAAATCGCCTGTTCCGGGAACCGCCGCCGAAAAGCCCAAAGAGGGGAGCTTGTTTTTTTTGA
>VFJM01000057.1 GCA_009886055.1 Geobacter sp.
AGCTGGGCAAAGCAAACATGATCGTCATGACTGCAGCCATCTGTTGAGCACATTCTTCTTTGACATGAGCAAACAGCCGACTTATAGTGCAAAATAATTTGTAACTGTTTATAAATTTGTTTCTAGCAAACTTACCGTTTCGTCAGGTGAGGAGCTTCTGCAGATGGAGGTAGGGAATGAGCGGAATTCTCAATAATCATGAGTTATGTGGCACGTATTTTTTAATGATCGCAGTTCAAATCTTCCGTTTGGGTAGATCACCGGTTCATGCGCGTGCGTGAACTGGTGAATAATGAGTTGGCCAAAAAATGACAAGGGGCTTTGATTCATTAAGTTAACTTGGTCCGACCCTAGATCACCTTATTGGCCATTTGATTTTACAAAGGAGTTATTTCCGCGCCGCCTAAAATAAGTCCAGTCCATTGAAATCACTGATGCGCATATGTCCTTATGAGTTGTCATCCCCCCCTCGCGCCTTTTCCATAAATTGTAAATTGTAAAAAAACATTCCACGCATGTCGGACGAGCTTACATAAAACTGATCCAACTCCAGTAAATATCACAATAAACTCATATATTTAAGCATGTTGCAATTTGGTATTCTCGTTGCATGGATTGGTGACAATCAGCTATTCCTAGGCACAGATTCCACCATGCTGGCTCCTGATCTGATCTCGGGACCTATCGTGTTCCAACCAGGAGCCGAAGTCTGGACCGTCCGTTAGACCGAATTCCGGGGACAGACCGAATTCCGGGGACAGGATATTAATTAGGGGGAGTTTTGTATACTGTCCCCGGAACTCTTGTATACTGTCCCCGGAACTCCCCGTGAAGGCCGGGGAAGGCGATACGATCCCCCAAAGCAAAGAAGGAGGTAACGGTATGAAGGCAAGAATAGTGTTATCCGTGATCATGTTTGCCGTATTGCTGCTGGTAGCGTGCATCGCATTCGCCCAACAGGCGAGGCAGGATCCTGACGCCCTGGTCAGGTTTCAAAATGCGCTCAAGCAGGACGGGTTTGACGTGACCCCCGGCCTTGCCGGATTCGCAAACTTACCGGAACAATGGTGCGCCGGCACAGTCGACAACGCCTTGTATGCCAATAATGAACCGTATGTTCAGGTGGAGGTCCCCAAATCGGCGCAGGAGCCGCGACAACGAAGCACTGAGTTCCAGCTCCGGCCCGACGAGGCCGTCGTCCTGATCGGCCTGACACCTCCGCCGGCAAGATACTTCAGCTACGGGCCCTACCTCTGGTCAAGGGTGTACCCCGACGGAACAACGCGGGTGCCTTTTGCCACCCTGGGGGACGCCGTCAATATCGCTACGGTCAACACGATCGGGCCTGCGCCTTTTAATGCCCCCGTAGCGGTGATCTTCACCCCGGACAAGACGACGGAAGCCCGCATTCGCGCGGCGCTGCACCGTGCCGGCTACCCGGCGGCGATCATCAACACGGTCGTGTTCCCTGCGTCGATGCTGAACCTCCTGAATCACGGCAACAACGAAACCGCCGACCAGCTCAAGATCGTTCTGCGCAATGCCATCTGGGATGATCCGGACGCCGGCGGCCGTTACATAACGGATATAGCGAAAAACCTCCATGTTTTCCGCGTGACGCCACACACCCCGGCAACTGCCAACTCGTTTCCCGCGCCGCGTCTGCGCATCCGCGGAACGGGACAGACCGAGATGGACCTGTCGAACAAGCTGGGCGAACTCCGCAGCGGCATTATCGCAGCGAATCCGGGTCTGCATGCCACCGACATCGTGACGATGCCGATGTGCTACGAGGGCTATGACTTGATCCAGCGCGGTCTCGAACTGTGCGGCGACAGTCGGGATGCGTTTTACGTCGGCGCCGGTCTCCCCGAGTACGACTCGAGCAACCAGATCAGGCTGGCCGACGGCGAGTTCCTGATGGTCTATGGCGTCAACCACGTTGCCGCCGGGAAGGCGACCTACATGAACACCAATTTCTACGCCAGCGAGAAGGCGAAGCTGACACTGGGCACCATTGATGACCGCAACTTTACGGACAAGGGGACCGCCGATCCTTATCTCAAGGCTGGCGATCCTGATGCGGACGTGATGTACGCGTACAAGATTTCGCGCAACTGTGCGGGCGCAGCGAACTGCAAGCAACTCTCCGCCCCCGAAGGTTGCACGCGCCTCACCCTCGATTCCAGCACGCTTCTGGGCGTCTTCACCCGCATCTATCTTGAGCCCGAGACCAAGATCGGCCCCGCCATGCCGGAGATTCTCTATGACCGCGTAATCAAGTTCTCGCCGTCGTCGCCGTGACCGCTGGGGATGGGGAGAGAGAGCCAGGAATGACTACCAGGAAAGGAGGATAATATGAAACTGCCGTATCTAAAGGGAGGAAAAACCCAGATCCAAACCGGATACAGGACTTTGGCAAATAACCCAGGGAAGGAGGAAACGATATGAAGGCAAAAATACTGCTATCCGTAATCATGTCTACTCTGTTGTCGCTGGTACCGGGTGCGTTCGCCCAACAAGCGGGACAGGACCCTCGCGCCCTGGCCAGGTTTCAAAATGTGCTCGCGCAAGATGGATTCAACGTCCAGCAAGGCCAAAGCAAGTCGCTTGACATGTGGCAGCAGTACTGTAGCGGAGTGACCTCCAGTGCCAAATACAACAACAAGGGCGCGCCGTATTTGACCGCAGTGGTTCCGCATCTGCCTGGCGACATCACGCAGATACCGTATACTTTTCAACTCCGTGCCGATGAGGCCATCGTCTTCATTGGCGTGACGCCGCCGCCCGTGACCTACTTCTCCTACCAGCCCTACCTGCTCAATAAATATTACGCGCAGCCCGTTCCCGCAGATCTGCTTAATCAGCCCATCCAGGGATGCGGGGGAGACCCGCATTGTCTGGACGTGGGTACCAGCCTGGGGGATACGGTGAATGTTGCAACCATCAAGACCATCGGCCCCGAACCGTACAGCGCCCCGATGGTTCTGATTTTCACCCCAGATCAGGGCACCGAAGTGCGCGTTCGCGCCGCCCTGCAGAAGGCAGGCTATCCCCCGTCAATCGTCAATACAATCGTCTTCCCCGCCTCGCTGGTGAACCTGGGTATCGGCCAAGGCCACGACATATTAATGATTCTGGGGCGAAATGCGAAGTGGCTCAACGGTGCGGCAGGCGAAGCCGCAGGTCTGGCCTACATGAACAGCCTGGACACTCCCAACTCGCCGATATCGGTTTTCCGGGTGACGCCAAAGGCATTCTCGGCGGCAGACCTGAAACCATTGCCGGCTCCGGAGCTGCGCGTCCGCGGCACCGGAAAGACCGAGATGGGCCTCATGGGGAAACTTGACGAGATCCGCGACAGGGTTATCAGCCAGTACGCCGACAAGGGGTATGTCGTGGCCGCCGAATACACGTCGGGGCCGGGCAGTTACGACGGTTACGACTTCTTACAGCAGATGAAGCGCGCGTACCTCGATTGCCGCGACACGATCTATGTCGGTGCCGGTGCTGATGCTTTTCCTAACAATTTAAATTACGATATAAGACTGACCGACAACGAATTCCTGGTCATTTATGGCGTTAACCACACCGCCACGGGCAAGGCTTCATACATGAACCTGAATGCCTATGCCAAGCCGTCACAGTTGGCCATAGGGAGCGTCTTCGATACCGACTTTGCGCACAGCGCTGATGCTTATCTTCCCACCGGCGATCCCGCAGCTTCTCAGATGTTTGCGTACAAGATTTCGTGGCAGTGCGGTAACAACGAGTCTTCCTGTTTGCAAATGTCAAGCGGGGATTGCGCCAGATTGCAGCTTGACGGTCCCGAGCACGCGGCCGACCGGGCAAATACGCAGTTGGCCTTCGCAACGCGTTCCTATCTCGAGCCGGCAACGAGCGTTGGGCCGGCATTCACTGAAGTCGTGTATCACCGGATGATCAAGTTTTCGCGGCGGCCTTGAGCGTCTGGGGATGGGGAGAGAGAAGGAAAGCTCCGTACATGGAACTGTCATGAAGTCATGGACGAGTGCATCTATCCGGCAACGGTGAACGCAGCGAGTGAGATAGGCAACTCAAGGAGGAAACGCTATGAAGGCGAGACTACTGCTAGCCGTAATCATGTCTGCCGTGGTGCTGCTGGCACCGTGCGCGTTCGCTAAACATGAGTTTACTAAAATGCTGGTCCATGACCTCAAAGAGAGCGGGTTCCAGGTCAGCGAGGGCTACCCGATGCTGTACGAGGACGCCTGCGCAAAGTACACCTACACAGCGCTGCAGAGCTGTTTCGGCAACAACCCTGTGGCCCCGTATGTGATACCGGTGGTGAAGGCCTGGCCGGACGAGTCTGTCGGGCCGACACCGGTGGACACGTTCGGTGAGGTGCGGCCCGGCTACATCCCGACCTTTCGGCTCGACCCGCGGGACGCGGTCGTCATCTATGGTCAGATGCCGCCCCCGGGAAAGTACATGAGCGTGACGACATACGTCTGGACCCAGCACGGCCGCTGGAAGGCCAAGGATTACAACGTATGGGCGACCACGCCGAACTACCCGCCCATACGCTACACGTTCAGCACGGTCCCCCCGAACGACCCCAAGTCCGGGCGGATCTGGAGCTTTTCAACCTTGGGGGACGCCGTCAACAACGTGGACATGCAGCAGAAGTCCGGTGAGAGCCCGTTCGGAAAGGACCGGTACTTTATCATCACCCCCAGCGCCAGCACGGACCAGGCGGTGCGCCGCGTGCTGCAGGCCCGGGGGGTTCGCGACAGCGACATCTTCACCGAGCAGATCCCGCGCCGGGATGACGTCGGCCCGATCGGGCCGCTGGGGATGGACGAGAACGCTATCGAATTCTTCACCTTCTTCCGGTACGCCATCCCGGACGACCAGGCCGTCGCAAAGCTATGGTGGAATAGCTTTAATGGAGACAATCCTCCTCTGACGGTGATGCGGGTGCGTGCCCCGTCCTTCCTGGGCCCGGTGGAGCGCTACGACCTGCTGACCTATGGCGAGCGCACGGCGCGCAGCGAGGCATACCTGGCGGGCGATTTGCAGGACCTTGTCAATGCGGTGTGCGACCGTGTCAGCAGTATCGCTGGCCTTCACAGCGCCGATTGCACGCAGTCGCCGCCCGCCTCATCCTTTATGGTGGATCCGCTGCGGGACTTCGGGGTGGCCGGGCCGTACTGCCGCAAGGTCAATATGTGGTGTGGCGACCAGACGGACGCTGGCCTCTTCTTCACTGGACCCCTCCCGCTAGATTCCAGGCAGGTCTACGCGGTGGTGAGCACCCTGGCCACCGAGACCGGTAACGCGACCTACGTCGGCCTGTCCGTCAACGACGCCTCGACATATCTCGCACCTACGGGCACTGTGGGCACCTTCCTCAAGGGCTCCGCGGACGGCTACGCTGACACCGTGAACAATACCGACAAGTTCTTCGTGCACTTCTTCACCCGCAGTTGCGACCAGCTCACGAACCTGCTGCCGCCCGCCAGGTTCCGCCAGGACTGCACCGAGATCGACAAGGATATGGTGCCGAAGAAGGGCGACACCAATGCGCCAGGAGACCCAGCCCTGTTCGGCATGTTTTGGCCCGGGATTCGCGACTACACCGCACCGGGTAGCGCACGCGGGCCAGACACGAACAAACTGCTAACCCCGAGGATACTCACGTTCACGCCGCAGTAGGCTCTTTTAAGGACATTAGAGCTTGCCATCGCGGCAGTGAGTGAGGAAGGGCATGCGATCCAAAAAAAAACAAGGAAGGAGGTAAAATGCCTATGCCAAGAAGTCACAGTTGGCCATAGGGAGCGTCTTCGATACCGACTTTGCGCACAGCGCTGATGCTTATCTTCCCAGCGACGATTCCGCAGCTTCTCAGATGTTTGCGTACAAAATTTCGTGGCAGTGCGGTGACGAGCCTTTCTGTTTGCAAATGTCAAGCGGCGATTGCGCCAGATTGCAGCTCAACGGTCCCGAGCACGCGGCCGACCGGGCAAATACGCAGTTGGCCTTCGCCACGCGTTCCTATCTCGAGCCGGCAACGAACATTGGGCCGGCATTCACTGAAGTCGTGTATCACCGTATGATCAAGTTTTCGCTGGGGCCTTGAGCGTCTGAGGGTGGGGGCGGGGAGTGAGTCAGGCTATACGATCAACAAACCAAGGAAGGAGGAAAGGTTATGAAGGCAAAAATACTGCTGTCCGTAATGATGTCCACTGTGTTGCTGCTGGCGCCGTGCGCGTTCGCTCAACGAGCGGGACAGGATCATGACGCCTTGGCTAGGTTTCAAAATGCGCTCAAGCGGGACGGATTCGATGTGACCCCCGGCGCTGCCGAAACTTTCAATCCAGCGGCTGACTACTGCGCCGAAAAACCTGGAGTCACCAGTGCTCTGTATAATAACAGGGCTCCGTATCTCCATCTCCTGGTTCCGAAATTGGCACAGGCACAGGAGGCGCAGCAACTGGTTGAAAGTTTCCAACTCCGGCCCGACGAGGCAATCGTGCTGATCGGGCCGACGCCTCCGTCCGTAAAATACTTCGGTTACTACGCATTTCTCTCTACGAGATTTCTCTATACGAAGGAGTTCCCGGACGGAAAAAGAACCGAGCTTTTAGCCAACTTGGGAGACACCGTCAATAATGCCACGGTCAAAACCCTTGGATCGACACCGTTCGATAGGACCGTTGCGCTGATCTTTACTCCGGACAAGGGGACGGACGCCCGCATTCGCGAGGCACTGCTGCGCGCCGGCTACCCGGAGGCGATCATCAATACGGTCGTATTCCCTGCATCGATGCTGAACCTCGGGCACACCGCAACCGCCGACTAACTTCTGATCGCGATGCGCATCGGGCCTTCGGATCACCAGGCCGCCGTCGACTCCTACATCCAGGATGCGCAGGAAACGCTCAAGGTTTTCCGCGTGACGCCACGCACAGAGGCGGTCGCTGACCCCTTCAAGGTGCCCCGTCTACGCGTCCGCGGAACGGGACGTACCGAAATGGACCTGATGAACAAGATGGATAAGCTCCGTCAGGGCATTATTGCAGCCAATCCGGGACTCTCCTTCACCGATATCACCAAGTTGCTGTCGAAGCCGAACTTTTACGAGGGTAATGACTACATCCAGCGTTATCACGTCGCTTTCGGAAATTCGCGGGATGTGCTTTGGCTCTCAGCCGGGTACCTGCCAGAATTTGAAGCTAATGATGTGATCACGCTGGCCGATGGCGAGTTCCTGATGGTCTATGGCCCGAACCACGTTGCCACCGGCAAGGCAGCGTACATGAACTTCAGTGTCTATGCCAGCGAGGAAGGGCAGGTGTCAATCGGTCAGGTATCGGACGATAATTTGCCGGACACCGCCAGGCCTTTTCTCCCGACTGGCGATCCTGCTGCGGATCTGATGTACGCGTATAAGATTTCTCGGAGCTGTGGAGGCGAATCCAACTGCCTGACACTCTCCATCGACAATTGCGAACGCGTGACCATCGATCAGAACACCAAGCTGGGCCTTATCTTCCGCATGTACCTTGAGTCTGCGACTAGGGTTGGGCCTCCTTACGCGGAGATCCTGTATGACCGTGTGATTAAGTTTTCGCCGCTGTCGCCGTGAGCGTCTGAAGGCGGGCAGCGAACGAACATGTAGGGCAACTTTGAGAGGAGGACTACTATATGGAAAGGAAAGTCTCCAAGACAGCTTTTATAACACTGGGGTTGATTTGCTTCTTATTTGTCATGATTCCCGCCGCGGCATTTTCCTGGAGCCAGGCCACCCATGCCTACATCGCCGACAGGCTCGGTGCCCGCGCGGGCCATGACAACCTGGACAAAATGTGGGGAAGCGTCGCGCCGGATTTTTTTAACTATATCTTCGACCCGACTCAATGCCCCGGCTGGATAGCAGACCAGACCCAGGGAACGTATCCCGATACCTTCTTGAAAGTCTGGAACGCTGCGGACACAAACGTCGAAAAAGCGCTTGCCTACGGGTTCGTCAGTCACAATCAGCAATGGGGAGCCGACCACACCGCCCATGTCTCCTGTCATACGTGCGAGCCGAATGAGCAGAACGAGGGATACATCATCATTAAGGCCAAGCTCCTGCTGAACGCGCCGGTAGACCCCGCCAACCCTGAGCAGACCTTCGGCGATGCATTCGCCGGTTTCGGGATGAACCCGGACATGGTGCTGTTGGTCGCCCATGTGATCACGGAAGATGCGATAGACATCAGGCTTCGGAACGAAGTGGATCCCTTGCTCGGACGGAAGCTGGCGACAGCGGCCCGCAATGAGACGAAAAACTTTCAGCCCCTGCTCGTAAAGGCCTTTGCAGCGGATTACGCGGCCTACTGCTTTGGCGGTGACTCCTCGACCGCAGCCAACGTACTGACCGCTGCCGAGAAAGGGCACAGAAAGGACATGATCTTTTTGGGACAGGCCATCTCCCAATCCGAACCGGTTGCCGTGCAGCTGCTCGCCGAACAGCTCGTAGGGATACTCTCCAACTTCCTCGGTGGCCCGCTTCCCGTGCCGGATGTGGATGCTGTCGAGACCGTGAAAGCGGCCATCTTTTCCTCCATGGGCATATGCGACGATTACAAGGCGGAGATATATGCCACCATCGGCTTCGTGGGCAAGAACCTGGAAGATCGCGGGATTACCTATGATCCCAAAAGCGGCGGCAGAAAAACGGGAAGCGGCGGTCTTTAACAGAAACCACGCCAGGGAAGGAGGAAACGCCATGAAAGCAAAAATCACGCAATCCGTAATCATGTCTACCGGAACAGAAAAGGGGAAAGCCATGAAGCATCCAGGCGCGCCAGGCAAACGTCCCAGGGTCTTCCGGCCAGCGAAGGAGGGAAGGATGAAGGTGCTCGCCCGGATTGGCAGCCTCATCGTTCTGATGGCTCTTGCGTTCCTGATCAACCCCGTTGCCGCTTGCGCCCAGAATTTTAATTATCGCGGCTGTGCGTGGCCCATTTTGATGTCGCCCGAGGGGGTCGCCAACTTCCAGTCTCCTGACAAATCCGCCCGGTACTGGGTCATACCCTTTGATACGGCGCAGTATGAAACAATGACAATCAAGGGCACTTATCCCAATATCCGGTATTTTTCTTTCACCGCTTACGAAACTCTAGCTTACGACGCAATAACTAATACAAATAAGGGCTTCGACATCGCAGGAAGTCTTTACGATGCCCAAATCGCCCCAGATCCGGGCAGCATCAACCCGTTCGTCCCACCGGGAGGTCCCGGCGGCACATATACTGTCTCTATCTCGCGTACCGGCACGCGTTCGGTGAATTCAATTGCTGTTTCCGCCAACAACCTTGTCTGGGTAATCATGCGCATGTACATAGCGAACACCGATCCATCCCAGAGCGGTCAAAGTCTGATGGGCGGGGTGCCGCTGCCCACCATAACGCTTACGGACCAAACCGGCGCCAGCCGGCAGTTGGATGCCTGCTCGCCGGTCAATAAATGGTCTGATCTGAGTGCTTTTATCCAATTCCTCTTTCCTCCGGCGTTCGATCCGAACATCAATGAAGGGAAGCCTTCTACAGACCGGCTATGGTTTGCGTCACCGAAAAACCCACCGTCGATCCTGTGGCCTAATCCGGACGGTAAATATATGATGATGTGGCCGGGAAACACCTACCAGCCCGGGCGCATCATTGTCATACATGGCAAAGCCCCGGGTTTCCCCGATACCTTCAACGGTTCGCCGATCTGGGAGCCATCGCGGGGCTTCCGGGACGTCGACATGCGTTATTGGGCAATGTGCAACGGCAATTTTGCGTCGCCGATATCGGTAGTTGATTGCGCAACCGATCTGACAACCCGTCTTGAAGGCGGCTATTATACGACTGTCATATCGGACGACCGGCAGCGCCCGGACTGGTTGAGGCCCAATATCAATTGGCTGCCGTATGGGGATGAGCAGTATCCCAAGCTAGTGGTTTTCCGCAACATGCTGCCCTCGAGCAATTTCCACAACGCGGTCCAGGATGCATGGCCCTACTGCGGGGTTGATTTCGACTTCACGCACATTCCGGAACGGGGCGCTTTGGACGATATGGGGCCATGCTCTCAGAAACATATGGGTGATTATTATCCGGTCGCCGTCTGGTGCGACAAGTCGACCTTCATCCACGGCGGGTGGCAGGCATGTATGAAGAATGCCCAAACTGAAGGGCAACTAGCGTCAGATAAATCCTCTCGGGGAAAGAAAGGGGTAAGCAGATGAGATTACAATTTTTAGCGATCACGTGCATAACCTGGATAGCACTGAGTTATTCGCCAATATGTTTGGCAGAAGCTGGTGAAAAAACGAATAGCAGCACCCATAACTTTCCTAATGCACCTCAGGTATTTGTCGTGTGTACTGGATGGCACGCCCTTTGTTCTGCATCCCCCGACTGCAAAATGAATGGCGGCAAGGACAAGGCTGATTGCGACTGTTTGAGGGTTAATGAAACCCATATCGTTGCAACAGCTGAAATCAAGGATACGGCGGTTAAACGCCTGACGGAGGTAAAATGCACTAACGCTCATCCTTGCGATGTAGATCAGGCTCCTGTTTGCAAGGCCATCAAGGACGGACAGTATGAAGTGGATAATGTCAAGTATGATTGGGTATCAACGTATTCTTATCGTGGATGGTGCACTCTTTTGAAGCTGAATCTGAAAGCTTGCGTTCCAGACTCAATAGATTATACCGGGGATCGATATTGGGCTGTCTGCGACGCCGCTCCATGCACGGAAAACCAGCATCCATCCGATCCGGAGAGGCCCTTGAGCTGTCAGTGTCGGGTAGAGTATAATACATCATTTGTTGGAATGAATGACAGTTGCACCGGTGACAAAGGTGGGATTATGTCAAGCTTTCCGCTATGGGCATGGGATTTCATAAACAACACATACCCGTTTCCTATGCCTGGCTATGAATACGTACGGGGCGCATGTGCCCCGGTGAAATCTGATCCATGGATAGAGCCCCGTCGCGCCAGCGAATCCCGCTAGAAACAGGAAACGCTCGTCAATCGCCGGGAGCACGCCGAAGCTCGTGTGCTGATTTCCCGCGTGCGGAATAGAGGGACACAATACCGATTAGGTGTCACTAAGGGGACAGGCTGGTTATTGAAAGCCAATGCAGGACATCAATAAGCAGCCTGTTCCCTTATTGTGTGCTCGGCCGCCCTGCTGGGCGGCGTCGGCACGCTGGTGGTGGCTCTCTGGATTTATCTTTTTCCGCAACTTGTGCAGCGTGAACGGCTGCATAACAACTGATCAACCGTGCAGAAACAAGGGGAAAACCCCGCCAGGCACATGCCGGTCAGGGTTCATGGTTAACTGATGCATTGAAGTACTACGCAGCACAACGTAATGAAGTATCAAAAAGCATGGCCTCAATACTGAGATGAGAACCTATATCAGGCCAATTCCATCCCCCTACATCGACAGATCTTATCGATAGACCTCGTCATGACTGCAGCCATCTGTTGAGCACATTCTTCTTTGACATGAGCCAACAGCCGACTTATAGTGCAAAATAATTTGTAATTGTTTATAAAATTGTTTCTACCAAACTTACCGTTTCGTCAGGTGAGGAGCTTCTGCAGATGGAGGTAGGGGATGAGCGAAATTTTCAATAATCATGGGTTATATGGCAAGTATTTTTTAATGATCACAGTTTAAATGTTCCGTTTGGGTAGATCACCGGTTCATGCGCGCTCGTGAACTGGTGAATAATGAGTTACTGATACTTCAGAGCAAAGAGACACAGATGGATTCAATATTTGAAAGAGGCGGAGAATGAGCTTATCGGAGAAAATCGTCACATTAGCCCTGCTTGTTTGCTGTGCTCAGCCTGCCTTTGCCGCTGGCAGGGGAGCGCCGGCCGGTCTGGTCTGCACGCCCGGAAAATACCGAACGGTTGAACTGCTGTTTGGCATGTCGGGCAAGGATGGCAGGGGAGTCAGCGAGCAGCAATGGGAAGCCTTTCTTGCCGCCGAGGTCGACCCCCGCTTTACCGGGGCGACGGTGATGGAAGCCATGGGGCGCTACCTCGACAAGAAGGCGAAGAAGCTCTACCTTGAGAAGTCGAAAGTCGTGACGCTCGTGGTGCCCTGTACCCAGGTAGCCGACAAGGATATCGAGGACGTCATCCAGACCTATATCCGGCGGTTCGACCAGGATTCGGTGGGCAAAGTGGAGCTTGGGCCGACACTCCTCGAAGAGAAGGATCCCGACTGGACTGTCGCCCCCATATCGCGCTCGCCCTGATGGGGTAATCCCATTTTCAACAATCTCCATAAACACCTGCCACGTATCATAATACTCGCATTGAATTCTGTAGTAACAGATGAGAATGTCCAAGCGCAGCACCGGTCGGCAAAAAACGCCGGCATCCCCGTTCGCTAAAGATCCGGATTTGTTTCCGTAAGGTGTCTATTCATGAAACTGAACACTTCTCCAAATTACCGCTGGTACATCTTCGCGATGTGCGGCAGCACTTATGTCATCTCGGGATTTTGGCGGGTCTCCAACGCTGTGATAGCCGGCGATCTTACCCGCGATCTTGGGCTCTCTGCCGAGGTTCTGGGGCTGGTGGGCGGTGCGTTTTTCTATGCCTTCGGCCTGGCTCAACTCCCTATGGGGCCTTTGCTGGACCGCTTCGGCCCCCGTATTGTTATCAGCCTGCTCGCATGCGTGGGAGCAGCCAGTGCTGTGGCCTTCGCTCTCGCGGACAGCGGCAGTGTGGCTGTGGTGACACGAGCCGGCATTGGCCTGGGTATGGCGGCGGTGCTTATGGGGTCGTTCAAGATTCTCACTACGTGGTTTTCACCCCAGGAGTTTGCCACCCTTTCCGGCATACTGATCGCCATCGGCAACCTGGGAGGAATTTTTGCCACAACGCCGCTGGCATGGCTGAGTGAGATGCTCGGCTGGCGCGGCGCCTGCGGCGGTATGGCGGTTGTGACCCTGCTGCTGGCCGTCGGCGTGTATCTGGTAGCACGCGATCATCCGCCGGAACAAGATGGCGCACCGCGGCCCTCAACCGTGTCGTCGACCGCCATGTGGGCGGGGCTGCGCACTGTTTTCGGCAGTCGTTCTTTCTGGTGTCTGGCTCCTCTGGGATTCGCCTCTTATGGAGCGCTTATTACAGCTCAGGGACTGTGGGGCGGCCCATTCCTGGTGCATACGTACGGCATGAGCAAGACGGCCGCCGGCGGCATCCTGCTGGCCATTCCTGTCGGAGTGGTGTGCGGTGCTCCGTTGTGGGGCCGCTGGTCTGATGCAGTTGGACGGCGTAAACCTCTCGTGCTGACGGGAATTGGCTTCATGTTGCTGGTCTTCTCCAGCCTGGCGCTGCACCTGCCTCTGTCCCGCTGGGGGCTTCTGGCGCAGTGCTGGCTGCTGGGGTTCTCCAGTGCTGCTCTGTACATTCTGTACACACAGGTAAAAGAAACCTTTTCACTCTCCATTGCCGGCACGGCCCTTACCGCCTTGAACTTTTTCGTCATTCTGGGCGCTGCCGTATTCCAGCAGATGACGGGGCTCATCATGGGGTGCTGGCAGCCATCTGCTGCGGGTGTATTACCTTTGATTGCGTATCAGATGGGGTTCGGGGTCTCTGCCGTCCTGCTGGCACTTGCACTGGTGGTGTATATCGCCTGTCGTGACACCGGCCCGGGAGTTTCCCATCAATGAACAGTTGAGGTCAGCTCATCTACTTGCGCAGACAGATGCTCACGGAAACATCACTCGAAAAGAAGTCCCCGAATCGGCCGAACTCCTGACCGACACCGTGCCGCCATGGGCCGTTACCAATTCCTGCACAATGGCCAGCCCCAACCCCAAGCCGCCATTTTTCCCCTTGTAAAAACGCTCGAAAATATGAGGCAGATCTTCTCCCGGAATTCCACGGCCGTTGTCGGATATCCCCAGGCAGACCCTGCCGTCATCGGTCGACGCAATGATTGCAACCCGACCGCCTGAATTAATTGCCTTGATACTGTTGCTGATCAGATTGATGAGAATCTGGCTGAGACGATCGGGATCGGCATTGATCCGGAGATTGTCAGGGCAGTCGAGCAGCAGGACGGCATGCTTATCGGCAAATATCCGCTCGAAACGACCGGCAATGCCGGAGAGATACGGCTTGAGTGTGAAGGTTTCCTTGTTCAGATTCAGGGCGCCCGCTTCAGCGCGGGACAACTCGTCCACACCGTCCAGAATGGCGGTCAGGCGCCGGGCCTCGTCATGCAGTGACTGGAGGGCGTTCCGGTCGGTCGGCAGCACACCGTCGAGCATCCCTTCAAGTTCACCGGATATGATTGCCAGCGGGGTGCGCAGCTCGTGAGCGGCGTTGGACAGCAGTGTGCGACGTAGTTTTTCCTGCGCTTCCAGACGGTGAGCCATGCTGTTGAAGCTCTGCGACAAACGGCCGATCTCGTCATGTCCAAAGTTTTTGACGCGGCGTGACAGATTTCCTTCCGCGATGTCTCCTGAAGCGTCAACCAGTTCAAGAATCGGGCGGGCAAGTCTGCGGGAAGCGATAATTCCGGCCAGGATCGAGACCATTCCCAGAATCGTGACCGAGACCAGCAGGACCCGGTTTGAAGAGCGGACGAAATAATCCTCTTTGACCTGATCGAGTATCCGCGCTTCCAGATGTCCGATCTCTTCACCGCGCAGATAGAGCGGATACGGGATCGAAGCGCCTTTTACCGTTCGCGGATCATATCCGGATGAGTCCAGCACCCTCCTGCGCATCAGCGGGGTCAACTCCGAGACCACCTGTTCGGAATCGATCACCGGTTGGCCGGCCACATCAAACAGGTGGACCTCAATTCCCATCTGGAGCGCCCAGGAGAGATCGGTGGTCAGCCTGTCCCGTTGCCACCCGGCATTGCGGTCATACCCCCCTTCGAGAAGCGCCACTACACGCTGGATCCGATCCTGAGATTCTCCATCCAGATACTGACCGAAATCGCGCATGATAAATCCGCGCAGCACGAAAGCGGATGAAAGGGCAATGGCTGAAATCAGAATGAACAGCAGCAGGAATTTGCAGCGCAGGCTACAGCGCATCTCGTTCTCCGGTAAAAAGATACCCGACTCCGTACACGGTTTTGAGGTATTCAGGTGCGCGGGGATCTTTTTCAATCTTCTGACGGAGATTCTTGATGTGGGCGTCTATACTGCGATCATACCCTTCGAATTGATATCCGAGTGCTCGGGAAACCAGTTCATCGCGGGTAAAGGTCCGGCCGGGAGATGACGCCAGGGTGAGGAGAAGTTTGAATTCGGTGGGGGTAACGGAGAGCGGGTGACCATCTTTTGTAATCTGGTGGCGAAGGCTGTTTAGAATCAGCGCGCCGGTATTGAAAGACGCAATACTCTCCGCTGCTGAAGAGCTGCGGTCATAGCGTTTCAGCACCGCCTTCAGGCGGCAGACCAACTCACGCGGACTGGCCGGTTTGACCATGTAGTCATCAGCCCCGAGGGCGAAACCGGCGATACGCTCCTCCTCGGACGACTTTGCCGTCAGCATGATGACCGGGAAATCGCCCAGCTCTTTAAAGCTCTGGCACAGATCCTCCCCGCTTCCGTCAGGGAGCCCCAGGTCGAGTATCACCGCCAGGGGGAGCTCCGCCTCGGCCTTTTGAAGAGCTTCGTGTACCGTTGACGCATGAACCGTCCTGAAGTCAGCCCCTTCCAGATAGGCTTTCACAATCCGGGCAAGCTTGGTGTCATCTTCAACAATCAGGACGGGTGGAAGCACATGAACCTCTTTGCCGGAATCAATCGAGTGAGCGTATGCGGCCGGAACGCTTGTCGATCATAACCCGATCGACCACCTTGCCGTTCTTGTCGATAATCTCGGCCCTGAAACCCCACTTTTTCTCGACGACCTCGGAAACGGTGTATTCCAGCCCGGTGTAATAATTCAGAAGAAGCCTGCGGGCTTCTGTTGCATCAGCCACCGGCTGACGGGCACCGTACCAGTCGCCACGGCGCTTGCCGCAGCGGCCGCGCATTTCAGGGTTGCACGATCCTTCCTCACTTTTACACCAGGCGGGGCCGGTATCGCAATCCATTTTACCGCCGTGCGGGCGGAAGTTCTTTGCTTCACCCGCTTGTTCCCCCGCCTGCGCCGCAGCCGCAGGCCCTGCGGCAAACAGCAGCAGGCAGAGCAGTAATGGAAGATACTGTTTCATTCTCTGAACTCCTCACCCCGACAAACAGGATAAGTGCGTTAACGAAGATATTTTCTGCCAGCCCCAATAAACGGAATACGTACGTTCACAAAATCATTTCTGAAAAAACCGGAAACAATTTCTATCGTACTAAAAGCGCAGAAAACAACTTCTAGCTTACTGAAAAGGGTGGTCGGAGATATGCGTCCCCCCGGCCACCCGATAGATTACTTCTGGCCGCATGGGCCGTTGTTGCAGCCCCCCATCCCTTTGCCGCAGCCGCCCATCATTTTCTTGTCGAATCCGAATCCGCCCCTCATCTGGCCGCATTCACCGTCACACTTGTCAACCGGCAGACCGCTCTGGCCGCGGATTTCCAGGATCTTTGACTGGATGGTTTTGATGTCTGCCTGCAGCGCAGCGAGCTTTGCACTGTCCGGAGTCGCCTTCAGGTTTTCGCGCTGCATCTCAAAACGCTTGGTCATCATTTCCTGGCGCAGATCAATGGTGTCGGACTGGAACTTCTGGAACTGATCTGACGGTGCATTCGCGCCACCCTGAGAACAATCGCCGCATCCTCCACCCATACCATTTCTGTTGCCGGCGTTGGCAATGCTGAACAGAGAAACCGCCAGAGCCAGGGCTATCACTACTACGGACATTTTTTTCATCGTGTTGCCTCCCTTTTCTTGAGTAAATGTATGGTTTCACACTATATGATCGGTGAGAAGATTGTATGAAGGAATTGCGGGCAATTGTGAAGACACGTTTTGATGAGCGGCGTCACTTATTCGATTCCGGGGAAACGAGAATGATCGACTCAAGCTCCTTCGTTTCGGCACCGGTCAGCATGACAGGGAGCATTCGTGCCAACGGCCGTATCTCCCTGGGGTTTTTCAGCCAGTCTTTCAGGTTCCGGGCGCTCCATACTTCGCCATTCCTGAATGTCTTCGGGTAAAAGTCGGAAAACAGCCCGGATAGATTGGGGGCTGTTTCTCCGGTCCCGACAGCGCCGAGGCGTTCACTCAGTATACGATGGCAGCTGCCGCACTTCGTTGAGAAGATATCCGCGCTCTTCTTGCCGGAGGTATTGAAATGCACCCTCACCGGAGCAGCTTCATCCGTTTGACGTCCCTGCGAACCGGCGAAAATGACATTTACCAGAATGGTTATCTGTTCTTCATCCAGGCCGAAATCCGGCATATTCGCCACCGGATGCCGGATCGAGAGCACCAGTTCCCCGGCTGTTTTCCTGACAGCCGCACTATCAAGACTCGCCGCAAGACGATTCCCGCGACCTCCGCTGACATGGCAGCGTCGGCAGGCCAGCCGGTCCATCAGGCGCTCCCCCTCTCTGATCTGCGCTCCATCGCCGAGAGTAAAACGGGCATATTTCCCCGCACGCAGCCCGGCGTGAGCAATGTTTTTACGCTCCGACGCCGGATTACCCCGATGGCAGAGAGTGCATCCGCCACGCTCCGCATAATGACCCGGATGGCATGACAGGCAGAGCTGGCGCGGTTGCCCCCCCCATGCCGGGGCTACTGCCAGAAACAGAGCAATAGTCAGAAGACGAAAGACCAATTACCCCCCCTGAAAAACATCGCCACGACGGTCAGCAGCACGATAGCAGCAACCAGTATGACCGTAATAGCGGAAACAGCCCGCTGCTCGCGCGGAAACCAGCTGGCCCGGTGAATACGGGCGCCGACGGGGAGCCAGGGGAGCAGCAGGAACAGACACCCCAGCAGCATGACCGGATAGATCATGAAGCGCGACCAGCTGACCAGCTCCTGGATCCAGAGCAGAAACCAGGCCGACTTGGCCGGGTTAGGGGTGACCGCAGGGTTGGCCTGTTCCTGGAGTGGCGCCGGGATCACTGCCGCCAGCAGAAGAAGCGCGGCAGCCAGCGCGTACATCGAGCGGCTGATGAGCTTGAAAAAACGGGGGGAGCTTTTAACGAATCCGTTTTTCATAGATACGGCAACACCCCCTTGTTCTTTCTGACCCGGTAGAAATGGAGGGACGATAGTGCCAGCACCGTCAGCGGGATGATGACGATATGCAGGGCGTAAAAGCGGAGCAGTGACAAAGCCTGCCCAACTCCATCCGGCACAAGCAGGGCACGGAGGAGTGTTCCGAACGGCAGCGTAGCCAGCAGTTCCATCCCGGTCTGGGTCGCCCAGAAGGCCAGCTGGTCAAATGGGAGCAGATACCCGGTGTAGGCCTCGAACAGCGCCAGAAAAAGCAGCAGGCAGCCGACAACCCAGTTGAGTTGCCGTGGCCGCTGATACGCCCCGGTCAGAATCACCCGCAGGGTGTGCAGCAGTATCAGCACCAGCAGGGCATGCGACGTCACGCGGTGCAGGCTGCGCAGAGACTTCCCGCCCCAGACCGATGACTCAAGGAACAGTACCGAGCTGAAAGCGCGCTCCGGAGTCGGCTGATAGTAGACCAGCAGCAGCATGCCGCTGCAGATCATTATCAGAAAAGCGGTGAAGGCCAGCCCCCCAAGGCAATAGGTATAGCTGAAACGCAGGTTGCGCTCCAGTACGACTCGGGGAAAGAGATGTTTAAGGAAATCAGTGATCATGGATTTGGTCTGTCAATGCGCCGGTTTTTTTAAAGCACCATGAGAGAATAGACATATCAGCATACTGTGAATCTACCATACCGCTGCAAAGCGGGCAAAGGGTATATTGCGTTTCCCTCTGATAGTGGAGCCCGTACTTTCCGGTGAACGTGACATATTCAAGCGGCATGGCTGGATTTTTTCCTCTTTTGGACATGACCAGCACCGTTATCAAATATTGAGATGCTAACGTGGACAGTCCTGAAAAAATAAAATATCGCGATATAATGTAGCGATGACAGTAAAGTTATTGGTGGCGTTTTTTTGTCGATTAGAATCTCGGTTTTAAAAAGCGGTACTTTTCGGAAGCCGGAAGCAGCTGCGATACTTACTTATGCCGCCGAAAGCCGTTAGTCCTTTTGTTCGACTTCAACACCCTCAACGGAGGAACACACCATGCGCATAGCCAAACAAGACATACCAGTCAGAATCGACGTACCAGGTGCCGTAGCGCGACAAAAGACGGATTTCGGCGACGCGAGCGGGTACGGCATGATCAGCGGCGAGTACTTTTCTCTCGGCGCCGGCACGGACATCTCGCCGCTCCTTCAAGGGCTGGAAGGCGACCTTTGCCAAGCTCCGCACTGGGGCTACATGTTGCAGGGTGAACTTACCGTCACCTATGCAGACGGCACACATGAAGTAATCAACGGTGGTGACCTGTTCTACTGGCCGCCCGGACACACGGTCAAAGTCGGCCAGAATTCGGAGGTCGTCCTGTTCAGTCCTCAGGACGAGCATAGCGAGGTCATTGACCACATGCTAAAGAAGATGAGCGCCTGACACAGACAAGTTCGTGATGTTTTGCCTCACCACCAAACCCGCAGACGATTCATCATCTCGGAAGAGGCAACTTCATGGTTGCCGGTGAACATATCAAGCTGAAGTCAAAGATGAAGTAGCGCAACGGAGCAACAAGTCATGAGTGTAATAATGGCCTGTTGCGGTTTGATCTGCTTTTTGTGCAACGCTTGATACTCATGTCTTGACAGATGTCTTTTGGAAGTTTACCTTAACAGTTGAATAATTGCTCAACTATAGAGGTTACCCATGCCCGACAGCGACATCTGTTCAATCAACCTGATCGACGAGGCAAAGGTAACGGCCGTCAAGAAGGCCATGCAGCCGGAAGAAGTACTTTTCCGGCTTGCCGAAACCTTCCGGGTGCTTGGTGACCCCACCCGGGTCCGTATCCTCCATGCCCTTTCCCTGGAAGAGCTCTGCGTCTGCGATATCGCCAGACTCCTGGGGACCACTAAATCGGCCGTTTCCCACCAATTGCGGCTGCTCCGCTCCCTGCGGGTGGTCAAATACCGGAAGGATGGCCGGATTGTTTACTATTCGCTGGACGACAGCCATGTCGCTAATCTGCTCTGCGAAGGGCTCAATCATATTATTACGACAACGTTGCCAGGAGCTTCGCCATGAATCAGCATGAACAGCATCTACAAAATGACGGCAGCCCTCTGGTACCGGAAGGGGAAACTGACATGGGAGTGACGGGACGCGACAAACTCCTTGGCCGGGCCAACCTCCTGGCACTGCTCACGATCGGATACAACATCGTGGAAGGGATCGTTTCCATGGCGTTCGGGGCTGCCGATGAAACCCTGGCGCTGTTCGGTTTCGGAGTCGATTCGTTCATCGAGGTGATCTCTGCGGTCGGAGTCTGGCACATGATCCGCCGGATCAGGGGGAACGGCGGCGAATCGCTTGACGCCTTCGAGCAGCGGGCGCTGAGAATAACCGGGGGAGCCTTTTACGCGCTTGCGGCGGGGCTGGTTCTGACGGCGGTCCTTAACCTGATTCAACAGCACCGTCCGGAGACGACGCTCTGGGGGATCATAATTTCGTTGGTCTCGATCTCGTTCATGTGGCTGCTGATCCATTACAAGACTAAGGTCGGCATCGCCCTCAACTCCCCTGCGATCCTGGCCGATACCGCCTGTTCACGGGCCTGCGTCTATCTCTCTCTGGTATTGCTGGTCGGCAGCGTCGGCTTCGAAGTGACCGGCATCGGCAGCCTGGATTCGATCGGTGCCCTTTTGATCGCCTGGCTGGGATGGAAGGAAGGTCGAGAGGCGTTCGGAAAGGCCAGAGGACTCTCCTGTTCATGCGGAAGTACGTGTAATGGAAAATGAAGCGCAATACCGGCCGGAACAGCCTTACATCCTCCCGGAACGGATGATCGCATAGACCAGCCAGAGTCCGACAAACCCCGCCACGGTATATCCCATAAAAGCAAGCACCGGAAAGCCCATGACCTTTGGACCCTTATCGGTCTGCATGATGATAGAGGAGCCGATGATCATGGCCGCCAGGATCATGCTGGTTGAAAGGCGGTTGATGGAGCGGTCGAAGTCGGCGGTGAATTTGTCCAGGCCGCGGTGTTCAAGGTCTATCTTGAACTTGTTGCGGTTGACACGATTGATGATCTCTTTCAGGTCACGGGGGATGTTGCGCGCCAGGCTCAGATATGAGGAGAGGGTCTGCTTTATCTCACGCGAGATGCGCAGGGGGGAGAGTTTCTGGCGGATCGCCTTTACGATGAAGGGTCGCAGGTGTTCAACCATGTCGAAGGCGGGGTCAAGTTCGCGACCAATCCCCTCGATCAACACCAGTGACTTGGCCAACAACATCAGGTCGGACGGGATTCTGATATTGTAGAGGGTGATTATTTCGATGAACTCCATCAACATCCGCCCCACTTC
>VFJM01000004.1 GCA_009886055.1 Geobacter sp.
CTTTTTCAGGAATCCGACCGCCTCGCGACCGTCGATGACACGGTGATCGTAGGAGAGGGCCAGATACATCATCGGGCGGATAACAACCTCCCCGTCGCGCACGACCGGCCGGTCCTGGATGGCGTGCATTCCCAGCACGGCGCTCTGGGGAGGATTGAGAATCGGGGTGGAAAGCATCGACCCATACACGCCGCCGTTACTGATTGTAAATGTTCCGCCAGTCAGATCCTGAATGGTCAGCTGATTTGTTTTGATCTTCTCGGTGAAAGCAGTAATAGCCTGATCGATTTCGTACATTTTGAGCTGGTCGGCATTACGCAAAACCGGCACCACCAACCCCTTGTCACCGCCGATGGCAACACCGATATCATAAAAATGGTGATAGACGATATCATCACCGTCGATACTGGCGTTAACCAGCGGAAACTCTTTGAGAGCCTCGATACACGCCTTGATAAAAAACGGCATATATCCAAGTGCGATTCCGTGGCGCTGAAGGAAATGCTCACGATAGGCGCCGCGCAGCGTCTTGACATGAGACAGGTCGGCCTCATTGAAGGTCGTAAGCATGGCGGTCTGCTGGCGGGCTGCCACCAGACGCTCTGCAATCCGTTTACGAAGAGGGGACATCGGGCGGCGTTCCTCGCGGCCGGATGAATAGGGGGGTGATTCTTCCGTACGCACTGAAAACTGCTCTGCCGGCTCCGATATCGCGGGTGGAGAAGGTGGGTGAACATCGGCAGACGGAACGGGTAAAGGCGCCACGCTTTGGCGTTCAAGCGCAACCGCGGCAGGCTCGACAATCGTTGCCGGGCGGGAGGGGGGCGGCGTTTTCGACTTTTCCTCGATACTGGTTGACAGGTCATCCAGCGTAATGCGCCCTCCCCTGCCGCTCCCCGCGACCTCGTCAGGAGAAATTTTCTGCGCACGCATCTCACGCCGCAAGGACGGTGACGATGGAGGTGCAGCAAGTTTCTCCGCCAGCACCGTTGCAGGAGCAGCAGCAGGCGCTTCCGGAATAGCTGCGGATTCTTCAATGGCGCCGATAGTCGTCCCGACTGTCACCGTTGTACCTTCGGGCACCGAAATGGTAAGGACTCCGTCCGCATCGGCATTAAGATCAAGCGTGATTTTGTCAGTTTCTATTTCACAGAGCGGCTCATCCCGCTTGACCGTGTCGCCGCTTTTTTTGAACCACTTGGCCAACAGTGCCTCACGCACCGATTCGCCGACTTCCGGTATTTTTATTTCCATGACTGACTCCATCTAAGCAGTTTGGATCCATTCAATGTTCTGAATGAACAGAAATATTCTACCCCATTTTCCCCAATTCTCCAGCAAAAACAAAGGGCGACCAAAATGGTCGCCCTTTATAAATCCGACACAGAAATCTTTACGCCTGCCCCTTCAGGTGTTCCCTGCCAAAAGGTGACATCTGCCGCAGTCGAGCAATGATGGGGGGCATCTCGCGGATAACGGTATCAATCTCGGCATCAGTGGTATAGCGCGAAAGTGAAAAGCGGATGGACCCATGGGCACAGGTGAAAGGCACCCCCATAGCTCGCAGGACATGGGATGGTTCCAGCGATCCCGAGGTGCAGGCACTTCCTGACGAAGCGCAAATGCCGAACTCGGACAGATGCAGCAGGATGGCCTCTCCCTCGACAAACTCAAATGCAATCGAGGTGGTATTGGGCAGTCTCTCGGCGCCTCCGCCATTAATGCGGGCGTGAGGAACTACCGCCATCAGAGCGTCCTGCAGACGGTCCCGCATCGCTTTAACGGTCGTGTTTTCGGCATCCATATACTGACCGGCCAACTGGCAGGCCTTTCCCAGCGCAATGATGGCAGCGGCGTTTTCGGTTCCGGCCCGGCGGCTCTTTTCCTGATGACCACCCACCATAAAGGGGCGAAACGGGGTGCCGCGTTTCAGATACAGCACGCCGATCCCCTTGGGCGCGTGCAGCTTGTGACCGGAAAGCGAAAGCATATCGATAGTTGAAGCGGCCATGTTGATAGGAATTTTACCGATGGCCTGGACGGCGTCACTGTGAAAAAGGGCGCCCTTCGACTGTGCAATGGCTGCCGCCTCTTCAACCGGAAAGATAACGCCGGTCTCATTGTTGGCCCACATCAGAGAGACAATTACCGTATCGTCGTCAACCGCAGCATTCAATTCATCCATATCAAGGCGGCCGGCGCCATCGACACCGATCTCGGTTACCCGGTACCCTTTCTGCCGCAGATTGCGACACTGGGTAAGAACGGCAGGATGTTCGACGCGCGACGTTATTATGTGGCGTCGGTCGGGAAACACTTCCAGCGCCGAGCGGATCGCGGCGTTGTCGCTCTCGGTACCGCAGGCGGTAAAAATTATTTCATCCGGTGATGCCCCCAACAGCTCCGCGACACGACCTCTGGCTTCGTTCACCTTGCTCTGCACCTGGCCGCCGAAAAAATGCATCGAACTGGGGTTGCCATACAGTTCGCAGAAATAGGGGCGCATCTCCTCGAAGACCGCTTCATCGACCTTGGTCGTCGCGTTGTTGTCGAGATAGATCTCTTTCATTGAGAGACCTCCTCAACGACGATATCCTCGGCGACCAGATCACGCAATTTGATCTCAACCATGCGGGCGGTGTTGCCGGACGAGGCACAACCGGCGCAGGCTTTGCGGAAAGCCACCTGCACCTTGGAACCGTCGATATCAATCAGCTCCAGATCGCCGCCATCGGCCCAGAGCAGCGGCCTGATGTCGCGTTCCAGAACCTCCTGAATCAGCTGCATCTTCTTCATATTGGAGAGCTTTTCGGGACGCACACGCGTTTGCGTTGCGGCCTCGCCCAGCACCTGGGCGATCAGTTCCTTTATCTTGGGAATACAGCCGCCGCAGGCTCCGCCCGCCTTGGTAAAGTTGGTCACCTGCTCGGCGGTTGTCAGGCCGTTGGTCTCAATCACTTTTTTGAGGAATGCGTCGGTGATGCCGAAACATTTGCAGACGATCTCCCCTTCATAGTCAGGGTACGCCGGACCTTGATCATGCTCACCGTCGTGCAGGGGGATATCCATCCCGCGGTATTTCAATATCGCCACCTCCAGCGCCTCCTGACCCATGACCGAACAGTGCATTTTCTCTTCCGGCAGGCCACCCAGAAAATCGGCAATATCCTGATTGCTGACGGCCAGCGCTTCATCGAGGGTTTTTCCTTTGACCATCTCGGTCAAAGCTGATGAAGAAGCGATCGCACTGGCGCAGCCGAAGGTTTGAAACTTGGCGTCAACAATCCTGTCCTTGTTTTCATCCAGCTTGAGATACAGCTTAAGAGCGTCACCGCAGGCCAGACTGCCTACTTCTCCAACTGCGTCGGCATCGGGTATATCCCCCACATTGCGCGGGTTCAGAAAATGGTCCTTAACTATTGGCGTATAATCCCACATGATGTATCTCCTTCTGAAATATGTGTATCAATTTCTAACTCAGCCCTGATAAACAGGATAAGCGCGTTAACGAAGTTATTTTCTGCCTGAAAAAGCAGAAAAACTTCTAACTTGCTAATATAAACTTCCGGCCGGCGGCCATCACCTCTTCAAGGCGGGCATCGGTGCCAGCCTCGCCGTACAGACGCACAACCGGCTCCGTACCCGACTTGCGGAACAGCATCCAGCTGCCGTCATCAAGCAATAACTTGGTCCCATCGATTCTGATTATTTTACTGACCTTCGTCCCTGCAATCTCGGCAGGAACCGCATCGATTTTATTCGTGTAGGCAATTTCCAGTTCCGGTGACAGCTTGAGGTTATCACGCCGGGTAACAAAGCGCCCCACCTCACCGTACAGCCGTTCCAGCAGCTCACGGACACTCTTCCCTTCACGGGCAACCATTTCGGCAACCAGGAAACAGGCCAGAATACCGTCCTTCTCCGGGACATGCCCCTTGATCGTCAGACCGGCACTCTCTTCCCCGCCGATTACCAGCTTGTCCTGACTGATCAGTTCGCCGATATACTTGAAGCCGACCGGCGTTTCGTAGACCGGAACGCCATGTTTCTTCGCTACGGCGTCGATCAGGTGCGAGGTCGCGACAGAGCGTGCCACGCCCCCTTCAAGTTTGCGCACCCGAATCAGATAATCCAGCAGCAAGGCGATGATGTAGTTCGGCTCGATGTAACTCCCGTCGGCATCCAGAATGCCAAAACGGTCGGCGTCGCCATCAGTCGCAAGGCCGAGCTTGATATCGGGGTCGTTCTTGACCAGAGCAATAAAATCGGGGATGTGCGCCTCGGACGGCTCAGGCGGATGTCCGCCGAAGTAGGGATCCGGGCGGTCGTTGATGATTGTGTACGGGATGCCACGCATGCTGAGAGGTTCGTCAAGGTAACCGCGGGCAGTGCCGTACATCGGATTAAGTGCAACCTTTCCCAGGCGGCCGATGGCATCAAAATCGACCTTTTGTTCCAGGGACTTCAGATAGTCATCGTGAGGGTTGATTTTTTCCATCAGCCCCTGTTTACCGGCATCCAAGAGGGAAAGTTCCCTGTAGCATCCGGTTCCGACAGTCGCATTGGCGCGCCGCTCGATCTCACCCGTGGTTTCCGGCAACGCCGGGCCTCCCGAGGATGGCGAAAATTTGACGCCGTTGTATTCAGGCGGGTTATGGCTGGCGGTAAAGTTGATGCCGCCGGCAGCTCCGCGCCGCAAGATTTCGTACGAGATGACAGGCGTGGGGGTATCCCGCTCGCAGATATACGCCTTGATTCCGGCCCCGGCCAGAACACGGGCGGAGGCTTCGACAAACCGCTGCCCCATGAAACGGGTGTCGCAGCCGATCACGACACCTTTTTCCTGCTCGCCGGATGCTTTAATGGTATCGGCTATCGCCTGAACAACGACCTTAACGTTGTCAAAGGTGAAATCCTCACAGAGGATTCCGCGCCAGCCGGATGTTCCAAAGGTGATTTGCGTCATTGAACCCCTCCTTAGTAAGTTAGAATAATCTTCCGCAGTTTTTTCAGAAGATTATTTCGTTAACGCACTTATCCCGTTTATCGGGGCGGGCATAACAGGACATCTTTTGTCGTGTTAGAATAGTACACATGTGGCCGCTCGTCAAGCGAAACGAAACAGCTCGGCTTCAGTTTTTTACCCCCTCCCAAGACCACACTTGACCTGAATCAGCCAACAGTAGTATATGGTTACGCTCAGAATATATCTTAAAGGACAATTGCATGACCAAAGAACTAGCCAAGGGGTACGAACCCCATGATGTTGAAAAGAGATGGTACTCCGAGTGGGAAACGAAGGGGTATTTCCGTGCCGCCGCTACCTCGGATAAAAAGCCGTACTCCATAGTAATCCCCCCCCCGAACGTAACCGGTGCCCTGCATATGGGGCATGCCCTCAACAACACGCTGCAGGACATCCTCTGCCGCTGGAAGCGGATGCAGGGGTATAATGTGCTCTGGATGCCGGGCACCGACCATGCCGGAATCGCCACCCAGAACGTGGTCGAGCGGCAGTTGGCCGCCGAGGGAAAGGATCGCCATGACCTGGGGCGTGAGGCCTTTATCGAGCGGGTCTGGAAGTGGAAGGGGGAGTCGGGGGGGCAGATCATCGGACAGCTGAAACGTCTGGGGGCATCATGCGACTGGGAGCGCGAACGCTTCACGATGGATGAAGGGCTCTCGAAAGCCGTGCGTACCGTCTTTGTAAAATTGTACGAGGATGGCCTGATCTACCGCGACAACCGCCTGATCAACTGGTGTCCGCGCTGCCACACCGCCCTTTCCGATATCGAGGTCGAGCATGAAGACCACAAAGGACATCTCTGGCACATCCGCTACCCGGTAGTCGGCGAACCGGGGCGCTTCGTGACTGTGGCGACAACCCGCCCAGAGACCATGCTGGGCGATACCGCCGTGGCGGTGCATCCGGAAGACGAGCGGTACAGCGACCTGGTTGGCAAAAAAGTTCTCCTGCCGCTCCTGAATCGCGAGATCCCGGTTGTGGCAGATGACTATGTGGACCGCGAGTTCGGCACCGGCGTAGTCAAGATCACCCCGGCCCACGACTTCAATGACTTCGAAGTCGGCCTGCGCCATGGCCTGGACAAGATCAACGTCCTCGACGAGTCCGGCATCATCAACGCCGCCGGGCACCAGTACGAGGGGCTGGACCGTTTCGAGGCCAGAAAACAGATCGTGGCAGACCTGGAAGCCGCGTGCTATCTGGACAAGATCGATGACCACGCGATGTCGGTCGGCGGCTGCTACCGCTGCAAGACCGTGGTCGAGCCGTACCTCTCGCTGCAGTGGTATGTGAAGGTCGCACCGCTGGCCGGACGGGCCCTGGACGCCGTAAAAAGCGGCAAGACCCGCATCCTCCCCAAACAGTGGGAAAACACCTACTACGACTGGATGGAAAATATCCGCGACTGGTGCATCTCGCGCCAGATCTGGTGGGGACACCGTATCCCGGCCTGGTTCTGCGATCATTGCGGTGAAATAACCGTGGCGATGGAAGCGCCGACGGCCTGTTCGAAATGCGGCAGCGACGAGCTTCGCCAGGAAACCGACGTGCTCGACACCTGGTTCTCATCGGCCCTCTGGCCCTTCTCGACGATGGGGTGGCCCGATCAGACGCCTGAGTTGAAGACATTCTACCCGACCGCCTGCCTGGTAACCGGATTCGACATCCTCTTTTTCTGGGTGGCGCGCATGATGATGATGGGGCTGCACTTCATGGATGAAGTCCCCTTCACGGACGTCTACATCCACGCTCTGGTGCGCGATGCCCAGGGGCACAAGATGTCCAAATCAA
>VFJM01000186.1 GCA_009886055.1 Geobacter sp.
AAGCGATGCCAAAGGCCTTGTCTCCGCCCGCAATATTCCCTGTCCCGCCCAGGAAACTTGAGTACAGAAGTGTTGAACCGGTCGAATTGAGCGCTGTGACAAAGGCATCATTATTAGAACTTGCTTTGAGCGGTTGAATCGCATCCGTAGTGGTGGGGAAGTTGGACGAGCTTGTGTGCCCAGAGATGTAGGCAATGCCTGTATCGTCGATCGCGATAGCATGGCCGATATCCGTAGAAGAACTTCCGCCAAGATAAGTTGCATAAAGCAGTGTGGTTCCGGTTGTATCGATCTTGGCAACAAACGCATCCGTGAGACCACCGTAGATGGCTTGGGCAGCGCTGATTGTTACCGGGAAATCCTGTGCATCGGTTGAGCCGGTGACATAGGCATTTCCCTGGCCGTCAACTGCTATACCGTATCCATAGCTATCTTTCGAACCGCCAATTGAGCTCTCATAAACTACGCCGCCGCTGGAATTAAATTTAGCCATCAGTACCTGCCGTACCGATGGTGATCCTTGGCCGGTTTCTCCGGTAATATAGGCGTTTCCGCTACTATCTATTGCTACGGCATAGGCATAGTCCCAGCCCGTTCCTCCCCATCGGGTAGCATATTTAAGCGAATTTCCACCGGCCAGAGATGTGTCAATTTTTATAATAAAAGCGTCATACAGCCCCCCGGTACCAATCAGGGTGCTGTAGGTCCCGGCAGTCGGCCAGAGTGGGAATGAATCACCCGCGACAGACATGCCGGCAACGTAGGCGGTGGTGCCTTGTACGGCGATTCCAAAACCGACGGAGCTGCTGCCGCTACGTATTAGCGTTGAGTAGAGGAGACTGGACCCGTTTGCATTGAGCTTGTAAACAAAGGCGCCACCTCCATTAGCGGATATGGTGAAACCATTAACTACCGGAAACGTTACACCGCTCCCGGGGTAATACGTCTCGCCGGTCACATAGGCGTTGCCGCTGGAATCTACTGCAATTGCGTTTGCTTTGTCAGACGTGTTGCTGGTGCCTACGTATGTTGAATACAGAAGCGTGCCTGTGGGGCTGATCTTCGTGACAAATGTTGTATAGTTGGAAGAACTGTTTGATGTCGAGTACGCTCCAGGCGTGGTTGGAAAGTTTGCAGAAGATGTATACCCTGTTACGTAAATGTTGTTAGCTGTGTCAACTGCGACACCCTGCGCCTGATCGGTACCGGTGGCTCCAAGGAATGAAGAAAAAGCAAAAACCGGGTCGATATACAGCTTTTTCCCGGTGTCATACGCAGCAATTTGAAAGCCGATTTCATGCTCGCCTTTCTGAACATAAGAACCTGCAATGGTCTGTTTAGTGCCATTCAGTTCCTGGTAAACAACGGGAGCTTTCTGCACAAGTGTGTCGTCCCCGGCCTGAATAACCAGGTTGCCATGTTTGTCAATGTTGAGTCGATCTTCACCTGCAAAAGACAGGCGGATAACGTTCGGGTCGGCACCCGGTGCGACAACAAAGTCATACTCAAGCTGCTTCTGATTTCCGTAGAAGACAAGATCGATGCCGGCATAAAGTTTTTCGTACTGCACCTTGGCAAATGAAGGGATATCTTTTTGCCACTTCGATTGATCATCGCCGATCAGATAGTTGGTTTTTCCCGTAAGTGGATCAAGGCCCGTTACTTTTGTCTGTGGATCAGCGCCTTTCCAGCTCATACGCACGACAGCAGTTTTGTGCGCGCCCGATGATTCTGTTTTTGCGTCCTTTTTACTCAAGGTAATCACGGATTCCCTGGGCGTAAGCAACAGATTGTAACCTTGCCCGCGGGACAAAAATTTCACCGGCCCGTTCGCTTGCCCCTTGTTGGCCTCGAAATGCAGCGGCTGTTTGCCGAATTCAGTCAATGCAGTCCTTTTTGCGGCTGAATCAGGCGCTGGAGAGCCGACATGGGCGCTGTTCCTGTTGCTGTCCGCATGCAATACAAGGCCGATTATGCCCGTCAAGAACAGCCCCGCAGTCGCGATCCAAAGTCCTTTTCTTGTGGTCTTTTTCATTTTAACTCCTTTCATGAGTGTCGCTGAGTTCCATTAGCAGCAAAATTCTCAAAGACAACCTTCCTCCTTATCGGTTGTTTAATAATAACATTTAACTTCTATTTATTGCAAACAGTATTATAAATATATATACACATTCGCTAAGGCTGCAACATTCTGTAATACCAAGGGACTACAAAGAGTCCGGCCTGCTTTTTCTGTAACCGGCTGCATGTAAAGCCAGCTAGAGAATTACTGCCTACCATTGTTTTATTATACGTAGATATAATTCCCCATCAGGTTGCCGCGTTGTAATGCGTAATGTCTCTTCGAGACAGCCCTGCATGTGGCAGAACGGTCCATGCCGGCTATTTGCCTTGCATAACAGCGGCTGATTTGCTATATTTCCAGACCTACTAAATCTATCATAAGAACTGAATTTCATTAATGAATCTTCTCGCTGTCGAAAAACCTGCCCGCTATATGGGGGGGGAAATGGGCTCCATCCGCAAGGATGCTGCCGATCTGCGCTTTGCACTGGCGTTTCCGGATGTGTATGAGGTCGGCATGAGCCACCTCGGGCTAAAGATTCTGTACCACCTTCTTAATGAGGCCGAAGGGATTGCTGCAGAGCGGGTTTTTGCCCCCTGGCCGGACATGGAGGCGCAGATGCGTGCCGCCGCTGTCCCGCTGGCGACACTTGAAACTGCGACCCCTCTCTCGGCCTGCGACATCATAGGGTTCACCCTGCAGTACGAACTTTCCTATACCAACATACTGAACATGCTCCGTTTGGGCGGTATCCCGCTCCTGGCGTGCGACAGGGGAGAGTCATCTCCGCTGATCATTGCCGGCGGCCCCTGTGCCTATAATCCGGAACCGCTGGCTCCTTTTTTTGACGCGGTGCTGCTTGGGGATGGCGAAGAAGCTGTTCTGGAAATGGCCCTGGCGGTACGGGAAGCGAAGCGGTCGGGCGAGAACAAGGCTCTGCTGCTTGAGCGCCTGGCTGAAATCGAAGGTGTCTATATTCCTTCGTTCTTTGAACCGCAGTACGCTCCCGACCGTACCCTGTCTGCAATCAAGCCACTAAAACAGGGCTATGAGTCCGTCCGCCGGCGCTTCCTGGCGGATCTTGACGCGGCTCCCTATCCGGACTCTCCTGTCGTTCCGTTTATGAAGACGGTTCATGACCGGGTGGCGGTGGAAATTGCCCGCGGCTGCACCCGCGGCTGCCGCTTCTGCCAGGCCGGCTATGTCTACCGTCCGCTGCGTGAGCGCTCTCCCGGTACGATTCTGGATCTGGTGGAGAAGTCACTTAAAGCTACCGGTTATGATGAAATATCGCTCCTTTCGCTTTCGACCGGTGACTATTCCTGCGTTACCCCGTTGGTGACCGAACTGATGGCGCGCTATGCCGAGGACCGGGTGGCAGTTTCGCTCCCGTCCTTGCGGGTCGGGAGTCTGTCGGATGAGCTGATCGATGAAATTAAAAAAGTCCGCAAGACCGGTTTTACCCTGGCACCGGAGGCGGGAAGCGACCGGATGCGGCGGGTCATCAACAAGGGGATCACCGAAGCTGATCTGATTGCCGGAGCTGCCGCGATCTACCAGGCCGGTTGGCGTCTGATCAAGCTCTACTTCATGATCGGGCTGCCGGGAGAAACGGGTGACGATGTTGCCCAGATCGCGACGCTGGCACGTCAGGTCAAGGATCAGGCCAAAGGGAGCGGCGTTTCCGGCGATGTCAACGTTGCCGTAAGCACCTTCGTCCCCAAGGCCCATACGCCATTCCAGTGGGAGCCCCAGATTCCCATGCAGGAAACCACCGACCTCCAGTACCAGCTCCACTGCGACCTCAAAAAGCGCAAGCTCAAATTCAAATGGCAGGATGCGCCGCTCTCGTTTATGGAGGGGGTCTTTGCCCGCGGCGACCGTCGCTTGGCCCCTGTTCTGATTCGTGCCGTCGAATTGGGCTGCCGCTTTGACGGCTGGCGCGAGCATTTTTCCCTGGAACGCTGGCTGCAGGCTTTTGCCGATTGCGCTGTCGAGCCGGAATGGTATCTGCGCCGCCGGGAGCTGGATGAAATCCTGCCGTGGGATCATCTCGATTGCGGTGTAACGCGGGAGTTTCTGCTGGCCGAACGGGAGCGGGCTACTCTGGAAGCGTCCACGAAGGATTGCCGTGACGGCAGTTGCAGCGCCTGTGGTGTCTGCGATTTCACCGTCGTGACAAACCGGATTTCCGGGCACGCGAACCTGCCGCCACGACCGGGCATTCCATCTGATGAGCCGGGCGCTGCCCGGATGCGTCTCCGGTTTTCCAAAAACGGAGCCATGCGCTACTTAAGCCACCTTGAGCTGATTACCGTCTTTACTCGCGCCGTCAGCAGAGGAGGGGTACCGATCCTTTTTTCGCTCGGTTTTCACCCCCATCCCCGTTTTTCATTCGGCACGGCAACTTCCGTCGGGGTCGAATCGCAGGCGGAGTACATGGACATGTTTGTCGTCGCCGGCATCACTGCTTCGGAAGTGCAGGAGCGCCTTAATGCGGTGCTGCCGGAAGGATTGAGGGTTCTGGAGTCGGATGAGGTTGACGCCAAATCACCATCCATCTCGACCTTGATAGACGCCACCCGCTACAGGATAACTGTTACCGCCGCTGATCCTGAAGAGTTGATCAAACAATGTGTGCAGTTTTTGGCACATGACACGTTTGTCATTCAGCGGACAAAAAAAGGGCAGACCACGACGGTCGATCTGAGGGGTGAAACCGTTTCACTCTCTGCTGACGGTCAGACCGTTGAACTGGTTGCCAGGAGGGGCAAACCGGTCGAGTTTGCCCGGGCCATAACCGGTGATGAGGCACTTCAGGGTGATGATATCCAGGTTGAGAAGCTTGAAGTCCTC
>VFJM01000111.1 GCA_009886055.1 Geobacter sp.
GTAAGAAGATAGGCGTAACGGTTGCTGGGGAAGTTTTTTACCCGTACAAACCCTTTTGAGACCAGGTTTTTTAGATAGGAGTTGACCAGGCCGACGGCGATACCGAGACGACGGGAGAGTTCACGCTGCGAAAGCGGTTCTTCGCCGCTGATCTCGGAGAGAAGCTGGAGGGAGCGGGATGAATCAAGCGGTTTTTTGACGGCATCGTTCATAATTTGAACAATAATACAGGGGAAAGGAAAAATGCAAGTAGTTTGTTCATGGTATGAACGGGCGTGACTAAGAGGATCTACTTCAGCAAATGGCTCACCCTCAACACCCTGGCACTTATAAACAGGCCAGGGGCATTAATGAAGTTATTTTCTACCATAAAAGCGCAAAAAAACTTACTAACGTACTAACGTACTAACGTACTAATGTTCGATTTGCTGCTGGCTAACAAGCGGATAGTTTTCTGGATAGAGAATACTGTTTACATCCAGATCAATATCGAGTTCTGGCCAGTATAGGTGGTTTTCTGAAGGCATTTCGACATGAAGAATTTTCTTTATTGATGCATCCTGAAACCACGGAAAATGCTCAAATGCCAAAAACATCTCTTTGGTATCAATCAGCATCCAGATACCATGAGATGAAATGTTGGTAACTTCAGCTGGACTCATAATAGTATAACCTCATATTTCATTGGTGTAAGCATACCACCGACAAAGCCGCGGAATACTTGCGATAACGACTAAAAGACTGCTTCCGAACAATTTTCCAGAAACCACCGGTATGCCCCTTCAATACCATCTTGCAATGCAATGGTATGACGCCATCCCAGCGCATGTATCCGCGAAGAATCGGCCAGCTTGCGGGGCGTCCCGTCAGGTTTGTCCGTATCAAAAACGAGCGTGCCGGTAAACCCGACCACATCCTGCACCAGCAGCGCCAGATCGCGGATACTGATCTCCTGGCCGGAACCGGCATTGATCAGGGCCGGCGCAGCCGGATCGCTCAGCAGCGTATCATAGCGGGTGTCGTCAAGGTTCATCAGGAATACGCATGCCTCGGCCAGATCATCGACATGGAGAAATTCGCGCAGAGGCGTGCCGCTCCCCCAGATCGTCACGTGAGCAGCGCCACGCTGCTTCGCTTCATGAAACTTGCGGATCATGGCCGGCAGAACGTGCGATTTCTCCAGATCGAAGTTGTCGTTGGGGCCATACAGGTTATTCGGCATGACGGAAAGATATTTTGTGCCATACTGCTGGTTATACGAGCGGCATTGACAGATTCCGGCGATTTTTGCGATCGCATAGGCGTCATTGGTCGGTTCAAGAGGGCCGGTCAGCAGGTATTCCTCTTTCATCGGCTGCGGGGCGAATTTGGGATAGATGCAGGTGCTCCCCAGAAACAGGAGACGTGAGACACCGTGCATCCAGGAACTGTGAATGATGTTGTTCTGAATCATCAGATTGTCATGAATAAACTCGCCCTTGTAATTGCTGTTGGCGATGATGCCTCCTACCCGTGCGGCGGCAAGAAAAACGTAATCAGGCTGGTACTCACGAAAAAATGATTCTACCTCGCCCTGGTTACAGAGATCGAGTTCCGTTCGCAATCTGAGCAGCAGGTTGCCGTAACCCGCTCCCTGAAGTGTCCTCACGATAGCGGAACCGACCATGCCGCGGTGGCCGGCAACATAAATTTTCTCATTACTCTGCATGTACAAATCGGCCTCTATTCCCGGTAAGATATGTGCAAACGGCTGCCACGCCGCCGGTTAATTACCGGCCTGTTCAGCATGACTGTAGCGGATAACGGTCGCCTTCTCCAGCGTGATCATGCCGCCGCCCATCATGGCGTCGATGCGCGGCATGATGGCGTTGATCTTCTCCTGAGTATCAACCACCTCTACCACAAGCGGCAGATCAGCAGAAAGATCCAGCAGCTTTTGGGTATGACAGACCCGGTTGGCACCGAATCCGCATACTCCCCGCAGCACTGTCGCCCCGGCAAACCCCTCGTTCCGCAGCAGCTCCACCAGCGCCTCATAGAGAGGTTTGTGCTCGTAGCGGGCCCCCTCCCCGATGAATATCCGCATCAATACCTGCTCACCAATCAGTTTTGCCATAATTATATCCTTACCCCAGCGTTCGGACTGTTACTATTCCCAGCCATGTGAACAACAGACAAACCGCAACACTTGCCAGAACGTTGACAAACGCAACCAGGAACTGACCATCTTCAAGCAGCGAAAAGGTTTCGTAGCTGAACGTGGAAAATGTCGTCAAGCCGCCAAGAAACCCGACCGTCAAGCCGAGAC
>VFJM01000152.1 GCA_009886055.1 Geobacter sp.
AAAAGGAAAAGAAGGGTGAGGAGGATAACAAGCTGCAGCTGCTTCCACCGGTAGATGTCGGGGAGCTGGTGCCGAAGCTGCAGGAAATTCTCGAAGAAAAGAAGAGCAAACCGCCGGGAAGGTTTACGCTCGGCTCGCTGGTAAAGGAGTTGGAACGGCTCGACATAGGGCGCCCCTCCACGTACGCCGCCATCACCAAGAATATTACCGACCGGGGGTATGTCAAGGAAGAGAAGGGGAGGGTGGTGCCGCTGCCGCCCGGCGAAACACTGATTGACTATCTCAGGGATACGCATGCCTGGGTGATCGATTATGCGCTGACGAGCAAGATGGAGAACTTTCTGGATCTGGTTGTGGAGAATAAGGAGTCCTGGCAGCGTTTTTGTAAAGGTGTTCACAACAAGATGGGGTTTTCGGTTCCGCCGGTTCGGGCAGCGGGAGGTGGTCCGAGCGAAGGGCAACTCAAGTACGCGGGTGACCTTGCACAAAAAAACAGTCTTGTAATACCCGAGGAAACGTTGAAGAGCAGTAAGACACTTTCAATGTGGATTGAAGGTGTCGTCGGTACGAAGGTCAAAAATAGTAACTGAAATCTTTCATCTCAAACGGTGAATCATTCAGGCACTCAATGAACACATCAACGATAAACGGGTCGAATTGCTTGTTTTTTCCATTTACAAGCTCGCGCAGTGCGCTAGTTTTGTCCAGCCCGTCCCGGTAGGAACGGTTTGAGATCATCGCATCGAACGCATCCGCTACGGCAACGATGCGGGCGTGAAGCGGGATCTGCTCGCCTTTCAAGCGGCCGGGATATCCGGTGCCGTCCCAGTGCTCATGGTGATGAAGGATGGTCGGGCCGATATGGCTTAAATTGTTGATGCCGACGACAAAGAGTGTTCCTTTCATGGTATGCTCACGTGTCAGTGTCTCTTCGCGAAGATTGAGGCTGTCAGGTTTGTTGAGGACTCCTTCGGCAGTATTGTATTTGCCGATGTCATGGAGCATTGCACCCAGATAAAGGTCGCGCATCTCGATGAGGGGTAGTTTCAGTTTTGAACCGATGCTCAGGCAGTATTCAGCAACCCTGCGAGCCTGACCCTGCGTATAACTGTCTTTAAGCTCCAATGCTCCCAGAAGCGCCTGAATTATATCGTTGAATAAACAAGAATTCCATATTTCCGGCGGTGTATCCTGAACCAGCATGGCTTTGGAAATCGAAGCCGCAGTGTGGCGGCCGGCCAGTCGGTCGGCTACTGTGAGTCCGAAGTGGATTGCGGTGCCCGGTCCCCGGCTGGTAATAATGGTGCCGTCACTGACAACCGACGTGTCTTCGTAGATGCCGCCATTCAATTGATCACGATATGACGGATAACAGGTCGCCTTTTTGCCGCGGAGCAGACCGGCTGCAGCAAGCACAATAGGGGCAGCGCAGATGGCGCCGATCAGTTTTTCTCCGGACGCGAATTTATTTAGGAGTGCATGAATGCGAGGGTCCGCGTTGAGATTGTCCGTGCCCGGTTGTCCACCCGGGAGGATGATCATGTCGAAAACACCGGCAGTGACGGTATCTATCGTTGTGTCAGGGATAATACAGACATTGTGGGCGCCTGCAACCGGACCGGGCAAAAGCCCGGCCAGAACAACTTCAATTTCTGCCCTGCGGAGTATGTCAACTACCGTCAGGGCCTCGATCTCTTCAAAACCCTGCGCCAGCGGCATGAGAACTTTTGCCATATATTCCTCCCCTGTTGTACAGAATCTGGAGAATGTAAGCTAAAATAAACAAAAACACGCAGAACAGCAGCATCCAACAGGTAGTAAGTTATATCAGGGAAACAGGTCGGCATCCTTGAATGATCGGCCTTCACGGTCTTTGGCAGAAACGTTCGGTTCGGCGTCCAGCGGCCAGCGTATGGCCAGATCGGGATCGTTCCAGGCGATGCAGCGCTCATGCTCCGGCGCGTA
>VFJM01000049.1 GCA_009886055.1 Geobacter sp.
ACTGGCGAGCACCCTCCCCCTCCTGAATCGCAGCATAGGCCTTGTTGAATTGCGCTATCATCTGCTCCAGCAGCTGCTCCTCACTTCCCCCCCGCGAGAGATTGTAGGTTGCAGGATACAGGTACCCTTCCGCACTGGCTTCATTCAGGCCGAGTCGTACCAGTAATCCCTTGTCCCGGCATTTTTGCAGAAAGGCGTCCTTTTTGAAATACCCCTTCTGCTCCAGTAACTCAGCCGCCTGATACACCGAATATCCTTCCGGCAGGGTAAATTTACGGTAGTCTACCTCCCCTGAAACTATTTTCCTCAGTATTGTATCGGGTGTCATATCGTCACTGAAACGGTATTCGCCAGCTTTCAGTCGGTGAGCATCTCCCCGCAGTCTCGTCATAAGAACGAAATGCCATGAGCTGCGTATAACGCCGCCAGCCTTGAGTTCATTGGCCAGCTTGCGGATTCCGCTGCCCGGTGGAAACGAAATGTCGCAGAGTACGGAGCCATGACCGGGAGAGGTAAATAGACAGACAAGGTACCAGAAGAGACCTATCAGCAGGGATACACGAACTGCGTTTACGATGATGACTTTGGGGGATAGGGTGACAGAAAGCATGGCAGCATTATGGTAATATTTCCAGAAGTAGTCAAGCCTAGTGAATCGTGATCGTGACTTAAATCGCTAACTTTAAATGGCGCATTACCTCCCTCTCATTTGCGACAACGTCATGGTCGATGAGAACGGGCAGGGAACATAAACGGAGAATAGAAGAGAAGGGCATCCGAACAAATCGGATACCCTTCTCTTGTCACGATGTACTATATCACGAAAGCAGCCTGGGCAGCAGCGTGTGACCATCAACCAGAAGTCCGGTGCCCTTGGCCTGAGCTTCATCATACGAAGCAGCGCCGTTCCACTCCCCTCCCCCGCTCCGGTAGATGACAAATGGAACCGGATCTGACGTATGGGTCATCAGCTTTACCGGTGTCGGATGATCAGGCATACAGAGAATAACATAATCGTCAAATTTCTTAATTCCTTCAAGGACGGTTCCAACCACCTGTCGGTCGAAATCCTCAATTGCCTGAAGTTTGTGCTGCATGTTGCCCGCATGTGAAGCCTCATCCGGCGCCTCCACATGAACATAGACGAAATCGTGATTCTCCAGGGCAGCCAGAGCCGCCTGCCCCTTGCCGAGATAATTGGTGTCGATATAGCCGGTGGCACCTTCAACGTTGATGATATCCAGACCGGCACAGATGCCGATCCCCTTGATCAGATCGACCGCGGAGATAACCGCTCCGGTCACCCCGAATTTTTCCCGATAGGTTTCAATCCGGGGGGTCTTGCCATGCCCCCAGAGCCAGACCGAGTTGGCCGGCAGATTACCCTGTTCCTTGCGCCGCACGTTGACCGGGTGAGAATGAAGCACCATCTGGGCATGATTCATGATGTTATTCAGCATATCCGCACCATCGCCGCTTGGGAGAGAATCGCGTACCGCTTTGCCGGAAATGTCGTGAGGAGGGGTTGAACGCATGCCATCCTTGCCGCCGCGCCAGACCATCAGGTGCCGGTATCCTACCCCGGCATGAAATTCAATTTCAGGGCTGCCAAGCTCCTTCTGGAGAGTTTCAACCAGCTCGCGGGCCTCTAAGGTAGAGATATGCCCGGCAGAAAAGTCCTGCATATAGACCGAGCTTCCCTGAGGCCTGAGCGTTACCAGATTCATGCGGAACGCAACATCATCAGGGCCGAGAACGACTCCCATGCTGATCGCCTCAAGCGGAGAACGTCCGGTGTAGCAGGTACTGGGATCATAGCCGAAAACCGACAGATTTGCCACGTCGCTGCCGGGAGGCAAGCCGCCTGGAACAGTGTGGGCCAAGCCAACCTGACCATGCTGTGCCAGAAAATCCATGTTGGGGGTCGCAGCGTATTGCAGGGGAGATTTATTACCAAGTTCGCTATAGGGTACGTCCGACATACCATCGCCGAGCAGGATGATAACCTTCATAAAAACCTTTCAAGATGAAATGAGCATCTGTTGCGGTATATTAGTTTCCGCTTCTACTGTTTGTCAATCAAACAAGACTTACGTACTCCCTTCCCGAAAATCAGAAGGGTGCAAGGTCACCATCTGTTCAGAATCGAGTTACTTCAAGCGGGATAACGGATAAACATGAAATTTATTCAGACTTGGCGCAAAGGCGCCATCAACAAAAGGAACGTTGACTTCAGGATCTTCGAGTTTAATGGTAAATTTTTCTTTAGCGACGTTTTCGTACGTGATCTCCAAGGGGATCGGCGCTCCCTGTACAGCGGTGTACCTGCCATATCTAACATGACCGGCGGCTGCAGATGCCTTTGAAATCAACAACCCGTTTTCAAAAGCGGCTTTCTCCGGCTCCCCGAATCGATTTATTCTGTCAATGACAGAGGTGCTTCGCGAGGCGTCGGGGGGATTAATATCGATAAGCCAATGGATGTAACGCCAGCCGCTATAATCACCTTTATCAGGGAGATCCATATAGGTGCCGCTAAAAGCTACTCCGTTGCCTGCATCAATAATCGTAACCCGATCGCCGTGAACGTAGATTTCCTGAAGTACAGAGCCAAACGGAGACAGAAAAACAACTCGGATCTGATCCGGCTTCCGGTACATGAGATAGCCACTGACGGAGATGCTCCGATCTGGAGATTCGTAGGAGAACGAGACATTGCTGGAAAGTGAATCTACTAGCACGCCGCCGACATATGTTACTTCAGCGGGTGGATGGAGTGCCAGGCAGCCGGAGAGAAAAACGGGTATTAATAACAGAAGCAGCGGAGCACGTAGTGTCTTTATAAACATAATTCCCTTCACAACTAAACAGTTCAACATCATCACACCGCCTCTATTTGATGATAGCCTGATCCAAAAGAGGCTCCCTTGCCGGCGTTAAAATAGCTGCCAAGGAGCAACAGAGGAAACATTGGCTCAACAAGACCGGCACATTCGGCCGAACCGGTCAAACCTGCCCGGTTCTGTTGCCTGGACCATGACGGTTGAGTATAGTGTATTCCATCTTCTAAAACAGCAACATTTTGAGCAGCTTCAGATAGACGCACAAAGTCCAGATCCAGCTCTCCGACACCATAATAGGCACACAACGAGGAACAGCGGCGCAATTGCGAACGTAGAAATGTGGCAAAATCAAAGCGATGAGCAATAGAACCGTTGCTCAACAGGCGCAACGGTGATCTCAGCGATAATCTGACAGTGTCAGAATGAACGGAATTCTGAATTATATGCTGCCCGGAAAGCAGGATTACACTTTCGGTAAGTAGTGCGGCAGGTCTGATCTCATGTCGAACACTTTGATAATCAAGGCTATAGGAATACAGTGTAAAAAGTGCCGGAGGCAGCACTGTACAGACACCAGCTTCAACCAAACGGATCAGAGCTGTATGAAAAAGATCAATATAATTAACCGCAGTGCCGATAATAACAAGACCTACAGTACAAGATGAAACTTTACCATCTATCCCGCTTATATACAAAGAGAAAGGCAGTGCTGGTTTTTGATGCAGCCGTACAATCTCGGGATCAGACGATAGCTGTTGACCAAATACAATCCGATAAGGGCACTCGTCGTGCGGGCTGCAGAAAATACAAGGTTCCTGAGCGGTCGGGCAGCATGATGCTTTAAACTGCGCTTCAAGATTTCGCAACGCATTGTAGAGTGCGGCGGTCAATTGAGCAGGAGCATCCGCTACAATTTCACATTCAATGCGAACAAAATCTAAATCCACAGGATCTCAACTCCCAAAAAAACAGGGGCGGCCTTTATGGCCGCCCCGACGGTACAGTACTGAACATCGGATAAAATCAGGCAAACTGCGCCTTGAGAAATTCGCGATTCATCCTGGCGATAAACTTGACGTTTATCCCCTTCGGACATGCAGCCTGGCACTCGTAATGATTAGAACAGTTGCCGAAACCGCATTCTGCCATCGCAGCGGTCATATTCTTGACGCGGGCGACTGCTTCAGCTTTGCCCTGTGGCAGCAGTGCCAATTGAGAGACTTTAGCACCGGTGAAGAGCATGGCGGCGCCGTTAGGACATCCGGCCACACAAGCACCACACCCGATGCATTCAGCTGCATCTGTGGCCTCTTCTGCTATCGGCTTGGGAATCAAGACAGCATTGCCGTCCGGCACACCACCGGTATGGCAGGAGGTATAGCCGCCAGCCTGAATAATCGTATCGAGTGCAGCGCGATCAACAATCAAGTCGCGAATGATCGGGAATGCGCGCGCTCTCCACGGTTCAATGTAGATGGTATCGCCATCCTTGAATTTGCGCATATGCAGCTGGCAGACCGTCGTACGATCCTGCCCACCATGCGGCGCCCCGTTAATAACCTGTGAGCACATACCGCAGATTCCTTCACGACAGTCGTGATCGAACACGATAGGTTCCTTGCCGGCAAGGATCAGGTCTTCATTGACGCAGTCAAGCATCTCCAGGAAGGAGTGATGCTCGGTGATATTTGTTGCGGTGTATGTTGCGAATTTTCCAGGATCGTTGGCGTTTTTCTGGCGCCACACGATCAGTGTCAATGTCATGGTCTTGTGATCGCTCATTATTTGTAGCTCCTTACCGCGAGATGAATAGTCTCGAATTTCAGAGGTTCCTTGTGCAGTTCAGGTTCCTTGTCATTCCCCTTATACTCCCATGCGCCAACGTAGGAGAAATCGGCGTCATTACGCATGGCTTCACCGTCAGGGAGTTGATGTTCAACCCTGAAGTGACCGCCGCACGACTCTTCGCGGTGCATGGCATCGCGAGCGAGCAGTTCGCCGAATTCAAGGAAGTCAGCCACACGACCGGCGTTTTCGAGCTGTTGGTTGAGTTCGGCTCCGGTACCACTTACCTTGACATTTTTCCAGAATTCGTCACGAATTTGCGGGATAACCTTGATGGCTTCGGTAAGGCTCTCTTTGGAACGTGCCATACCGACGTTGTTCCACATAACCTTGCCCAGTTCACGGTGGAACTCGGTAACGGTCTTTTTGCCGTTAATTGAGAGGAATTTATTGTTAGTGGCCTTGACATCATCAACCGATTTTTTGAATTCAGGGTGGTCGGCAGTGACCGCACCCGGTTTTACGGTTACCAAATACCCGCCGATGGTGTACGGAATAACGAAGTAGCCATCAGACAATCCTTGCATGAGGGCAGATGCACCCAGACGGTTGGCACCGTGAACAGAGAAGTTGGCTTCGCCCAGTACAAACAGACCGGGGATGTTGCTCATCAGGTTGTAGTCAACCCAGAGACCTCCCATGGCATAGTGCGGTGCAGGATAGATGCGCATCGGCCGCTTATAACCGTTCTCGTCGGTGATTTTTTCATACATCTCAAAAAGGTTGCCGTAACGCTCGCGGATGGTGTCTTCGCTGAGACGCTTGATCGAATCGGCAAAATCGAGATAGACGCCACGTCCGCCGGGTCCAACTCCAAGACCGGCATCGCATGCTTCTTTGGCAGATCGTGAGGAAATATCACGGGGAGCGAGATTGCCAAAAGAGGGGTACTTACGTTCAAGGTAGTAATCACGATCGGCATCTGCAATCTCGGCAGGAAGCTTGCCGACATCTTCCTTCTTCTTGGGAACCCAGATACGACCATCATTACGCAGAGACTCAGACATAAGCGTAAGTTTGGACTGGTATTCGCCAGCCTGCGGGATGCAGGTCGGGTGAATCTGAGTGTAGCAGGGATTGGCGAAGAAGGCGCCTTTTTTGGCGGCTTTCCAGTTAGCCGTTACCGAGCAACCTTTGGCGTTGGTGGAGAGGTAAAATACGTTGACGTAACCGCCGGTTGCCAGACAAACGGCATCGGCCGCGTAGCTTTCCAACTCGCCGCTAACCAGGTTCCGTACCGTAATACCTTTAGCCACGCCGTCAACGACGACCAGGTCCAGCATCTCGCGACGTGTGTGCATTGTTACCGTACCGGCCTTGATCTGGCGTGAAAGGGCGGAGTAGGCACCTAACAGCAGCTGCTGACCTGTTAGCCCTCTTGAGTAAAATGTTCGTGAAACCTGGGCACCGCCAAAAGAACGGTTGTCAAGATAGCCGGCATAGTCACGGGCAAAAGGTACGCCTTGAGCCACGCACTGGTCGATGATGTTGTTGGAAACCTGCGAGAGACGCCATACGTCTGCCTCACGAGCGCGGAAGTCGCCACCCTTGATGGTGTCATACATCAGGCGCAGGATTGAGTCGCCGTCACTCGGGTAGTTCTTGGCAGCGTTAATGCCACCCTGAGCGGCGATGGAGTGGGCGCGGCGAGGGCTGTCCTGGTAACAGAAAGCCTGGACATTGTAGCCCAGTTCGCCAAGCGAAGCGGCGGCGGCGGCGCCGGCCAGGCCGGTACCGACCATGATGATGTTATACTTACGTTTGTTGGAGGGATTGACCAGCTTCAGGTCGAAGCGGTGCTTGTCCCAGCTTTTTTCAATAGGCCCGGTTGGACATTTTCCATCAAGTATCACAATAACCCCCTTAACCTTTCAGAATGCCGGCAAAAATTGTCAGCGGGATGGTAACATAACCAAGGAAAAGAACGAGAGCGACCAGCGAGCCGAATTTAATAATAAGCGGCTGGCTTCTGTCATTGCTCCAACCCATGGTTTGGAAAAAACTCTGGATGCCATGAGAAAGGTGCAGGAAAAGGACGACCATCGCACCGGCGTAGATAAATGACACAAAGAAGTTTTTGAAACCGGCGGCTACCATTCCCAGCACATTGGGTACCATCTCATTGTGCAACGGCACAAGATTTTTAAGAGCAGCTGTATCCGGATATAACACCTGAAAGGTGAAATGCAGCAGATGATACACGATGAAAGCCAGCAGAAGAACGCCGGTCCAGATCATGTTTTCACTGGCAAAGGTTGCTTTCTGGGTAGACTTGACCGCGTACTGCTGAGGACGTCCGCCGCGATTTTCAATGGTCACCTGAATACCAAACCAGATGTGGACGCAGACCATGACCAGCAGGGCCAGGCGGAATCCGACGATTACGGGCAGCGGCAAACTGTGGAGGTGCACGGCATAGGCGTTGATACCACCACTGAGCCACCCGAAGATGGAGCTGTTACCGAGCAGATGAACGACAGCGAACAGAACCATAGCCTGTCCTGTGATCGCCATCAGGACCTTTCTGCCGATGGATGACGAGGTGAATTGCATGGCATTCCTTCCTTTTTTAGATAGTGTTATACTTCACAAAGTTATTTTCTTTGATACGGCAGGGACTCTTGGAGTCTGGTTAAATGTGCATCGGGGGACCGCGCCAACAAAATCTGGAGACGACTTTCATTCGTAAACCTCCTTGAGAGTGTTATGTTGATGCGTCGGTCAGAGTTGGTGGCGCACTTTTTTGGTTCGGCTCTATTTGATTCAACCGCGGTGATACTAAACACCGTTATAATAAAATGCAACCTTTTTGTGTATACAGATCGCATTTAACATGGTTCAAACCGCCATCGGACACTCACAAATTGCATTTCAGTGTCTATTCTGATAGTAAGACATCATAGAATAATCTTCGGCATATTACCTGATCCTGAAAACACGATACGTTTGTTAACGAAGTTGATTTCTGCCGGTCCTCACAGACAGGATAAGTATATTCACGAAATCATTTCCGTAAAAAATGCCGCAGAAATGATTTCTAACGTGCTAAAAAGCGCAGAAAACGACTTCTATCTATACTATTAATCGGAGTTTTGGAGATTTCATGAAATTCACGCTTCTCAAAAAAGACCCCGGTTGTTCAGCACGCCTCGGAATAGTCAGTACTACGCGCGGCGACATTCAGACCCCGATTTTTATGCCGGTAGCAACTCATGGCGCCATGAAGCCGCTTACTCCGGCACAAATCAAAGAGACCGGATCCCAGATTATCCTCTCCAATACCTATCACCTGCATCTGCAACCGGGAGAGGGACTGGTAAAAAAGGCGGGCGGGCTGCACAAGTTTATGGCGTGGGATAATCCGATCCTGACCGACTCTGGGGGATTTCAGGTATTTTCCCTTCCCAACAAGCGCATCACCGAAGATGGCGTTTTCTTCAAACATGAAATTACCGGCGCGGAAATATATCTCGACCCTGCAACAGCAACCCGTATCCAGCAGGATCTGGGCGCCGACATCATCATGGCCTTTGACGAATGTATTCCCTACCCCTGCGACAGATCCTATGCCGAGAAATCTACAAAAAAGACCATCCGGTGGCTGAAAGAGTGTCAGAATGCCATGACTGACAACGGCCAGGCCCTGTTCGGCATTGTACAAGGGAGTGTGTACGAAGATCTGCGGGAAATGTGTGCGAAAGAAATGTGCAAGCTTGACCTGCCGGGCTACGCCATCGGAGGAGTCAGCGTCGGTGAAGGGCTGGAGCTCCTGAAAAAAATTGTCGGATTTACCACACCGCACCTCCCCGAAGATAAACCGCGCTATCTGATGGGTGTCGGCCTGCCCGAGGATATTCTTGAAAGTGTCGAGCGCGGCATCGATATGTTTGACTGCGTAATTCCGACCCGCTATGCCAGAAGCGCTACTCTTTTTACCCGCCGCGGCAGAATCCGTCTGACCAACAAAAACTACAAGCGGGACTTTTTCCCTATCGACCCGAGCTGCAGCTGTTATACCTGTCAAAATTTCAGCAGGGCCTATCTTCACCACCTCTTCGTATCCAACGAAGTCCTCTCGGCGGTTCTGTCTGCTATCCATAATGTTCATTTTTATCTGGCAATGATGGCTGAGATTCGTCAGGCGATTGGTGATGGGAGGTACATGGAGTATAAGGCTGCGTTTTTATCGGAGTACCAGCGAGGATAACGTCTATTAACGGGAAGTTTTAAGAGTGGGGATCTGTTGTCAGAACCGGCAGCAATTAAGAACGTATTGTTGTATATTTATATCAATATGATAAAATCACCCTATCTTCACAATGCTGGACAGTCATTCATCCATTGGAGGAGCTATGGCGGGGTATGAACAAACCTTCCTGGAACAGATCACCAACATTCAAGATGTTGATTTTTCAACCTGGGCCGGTTGGGAAAAACTGATGTCATGGACACAGCGGCAAGCATGGTCAAAGGATTTTCTCGGATATGATAAAATACCAGCCCGTTTCCTGCACCCAACCACCCTGGCTGAGGAATTAACCAAATATCTGGGCGGATAAACAGGCATCTTTTTCGCAACAAACAAAAAACGGCCGACACTTTGACAGTGCCGGCCGTTTTTTGTTTCACCGCAGAACATCAGGGTATTATTACGCGGCAATAATCCTTGACGTATGACCTCGTCTGAATTATAAGTATCAGCTCTGGCGGAGTGGTGAAATGGTAGACACAGCAGACTCAAAATCTGCCGATCGCAAGGTCATGCCGGTTCGAGTCCGGCCTCCGCTACCAGGACTTGACAAAAGGGTTTGCAGATTATTCTGCAAACCCTTTTTTTAAATCTGCGGCAATAGCAAAACCAGGTCAAGTTACAAACACAAACCCTCTGACCCCGGCCCTCCCCCCTGCTTTAGCCTCATACATCGCACTATCGGCAGCCTTGATAAGACCGGCCCGATTATCTGCATCATCCGGGTATGTAGCAACGCCAAAACTGGCGGTCAACGCTATTGAAGCATTATCGTCTGAGACAAAGTGTGTCTCTCTCATAGCGTCCAACAGTTTGTCAGCCATTTTGACCCCCTGCTCTTTTCCGGTATGTGGAAGAATAATCGCAAATTCATCCCCCCCATAGCGGGCAGCCATATCAGAGGCGCGAATATGTTTCCCGACCAGCTTGCCAAATTCCCCCAGTACCCGGCTCCCCACCAGATGGCCATAGGTGTCATTGATTCCTTTGAAATGGTCAAGATCGAGGAAAACCAGCGAAAACTGCTCTCCATAACGGCCGGAACGTTTAACCTCATTTTCAATCAACTGTCCAAACTGCCTGGAGTTATACAACCCGGTCAGATCGTCAGTGATAACAAGCTCATTGATCCGTTTGTAGTTACGAGCATTTTCGAGGGCGATCGCGGCAAAATCGGCAATTGCCGAAATAAGCAGAATATCGCTTTCATCAAAATCGAGCTCTTCATAGCTATTGATCAGTTCAATAACTCCTACGACCTGATCCTTGATTTTCATCGGCACACATACAATGGAACGGGTGGTAAACAACAGTTGCTGGTCAAAATGCCGTGCAAACCTGTCATCTTTGCTTACGTCCGGTATCAGGAGAGATTGTCCATGCTGTGCAACCCATCCGGCAATCCCCTTGCCGCGCTCAAGACGCACCCCCTTTAACTGTTCCGACACCGTAGAAACGGCTATTTCAAAGATCAAATCACCAGATTCACTCTCGACCAGAAGAAGCGACCAGGAGTTGGGCTTGATCAGCCGCTCAACCTGCTTCATAATCGCCTCCAGAATGGCGTGAATATCCAGGCTGGAGGTCAATGCCTTGCCGATTTCAATCATTGACGCCAACTCATTATTACGCCGTTCCAGCAGCTTTGTTAATGAATCTGTCGGTTCAGTGGTCATACCATGATCTCCATTCTCTCAATGCCGACTGTAATGAAATGAACTATTACACCTGTTCAGGAAGTACAGCAAGCATCTCGGTGTGCATGCAAAAAATAGCAGAGGACATATATTGAGAACAAGCAAAAACCTGCCGGAAAAACTCAAATGGGGGTATTACGGTTCCGGAACAGATTTCCCGGGCAGTTGTGACGGAGGTTAAGCAGGTTTGTCTGGCGGACAACAAAATAGTGGTATAATTGTAACTGCACTTGCCGTTTGTAAGGAGTCTTCCATGTCCTCTCACGAGTACGATGTCATCATCGTCGGCACTGGCCCGGCAGGTCTCGGAGCCGCCTTTCATCTCGCCGAACACTCCCCTTCCCTCTCCATCTTGATGATCGACCGGGAGAAGATCTGCTCCGGCGGCCTGCTGAACGACTGCAAGCAGAACTACACCTACCCCATCGGCTTTGCTGTCGAAAACTGGACTACTGAAGAAGCCGCGCGGCTCCTCCCCCTGGTGGAAAAATGGCTGCAGCCGACCATCAAGGAAAAGCAGAATCTGGAGGTCTACCAGCGGCGGGCGGAACGGCTTGGGGTAACCCTGCTCGACGTTCGCCAGGCCCATGTCGGCACCGACCGCAGCAGAGACTTGATCCAGCGCCTCCTGGACGAGCTCACGCGCCGAGGGGTTCAGTTCCTTCTGGAACGTGAAGTAACCGACGTCTCAGACGATACAGCCGGAACGGGGGTCGTCATTGCCGGGACGGAAACGATACGCGGCCGTAAGGTGCTCGTCGCACCCGGACGAAAGGGGTTCAGTTTTCTCCAGCAGGTGATGGAGCGGATGGGGATCGCCTACATCGACAACGTGGTGGATGTCGGCATTCGCGTCGAGACAACGGCGAACAACTACCCGATCGTAAACGACTACTACGACCCCAAGTTCCTCTTCCCCGACGGGGTACGCACCTTTTGCACCAACTCGGGGTATGCGCGTGTAGTGCTCGAGCGCTATCAAGGGTTCAGCCTGGTTAACGGCCACGCCCTCTCCGAGCAGCAGGCGGGAAACGACCTGGTGAATTTCGCACTGCTTAAGACCATCGGACTGAAGGACCCGGTCAGGAGCGGCCAGCAGATGGCGGTCTTTCTCGCCCGGCTGGCCAACGAAATCGGAGGGGGCATGCCGCTCATGCAGCGGGTGGGAGATTTCCGCATGGGGAAACGCTCCACCACCGAGACCTTCAACGAGGATCTCTATCTCTTTTCCCCCAGCTGCCCGGTCACGGCCGGTGACCTGGGACTGGCCGTACCGGCCAAGATCATGCGCCATATCTGGACGGCCCTTAAGAAGCTTGACACCATCGTTCCCGGAGTTCTCCACCCAAGCACCATCATGTATTATCCGGAGATCAAGATGTACGCCAATAAACCCGCTTTTCTCGACCGCCATTTCCGGGTCAGTACAAACGTCTACATGGCCGGCGACGGCGCCGGCACATCGCGCGGTATAACCGGAGCCTGGGCCAGCGGGATCAGGGTCGCGGAAGGAATTCTGCACGGGAAATGACGAGACGGGTATTGCCGGCGCA
>VFJM01000346.1 GCA_009886055.1 Geobacter sp.
ATGTGCAGTTGTACATGTAACCTGAGAAGCAAGCTTTTTTAAATTCAAGATATCCTCTGCAGAAGGTAGCATTCTAATGTTTTGCAGCATTATATTCATATTTACGCTATGCGAATGATCACGCAACATTATACTTTTATTACATAGTCCTTCCATGAAGTTTCCTACATACAGTTCAGGTATATGTATGGTTAAAGAATCAAGCTTCTTGAAGTATTGTAAAGCTTCTTTTAAATCTAGAATTTCAATATCGTTTTTAAATTTAGTAAACCTCAATATTCGGTTTTCTCTATGTCGGAGATAATATGGATTAAAGATTTTATTATCCGGAAGCGAGCATATTATTACTTCAGCCTTGTGAATGTGCTTAAGTTTTTTGGATTCACTACAAAGGGAGCATATCGACATAATCCCGCCGTTTACTATGTCAGTACCAGGAACCAAAAAGATTATAAGTCGCTTCGTATCAGATGGGTATTGCCTGTTTAAGATACTTTTTTGCTGTCGGGCTATTCTGAGGTCCTGAAAAAATCGCGCGCGGACCCGTGAGTCAATCAGGATCAAGAGTACGCTTTTTAGTTTTTCCGGAAGAAAACGGCTCACTAATCGTCTGATATATTCTATCATAATCAGTCCGTTGCGGCCTGCATCCAGTGTGCAAGCACCTCTTCTCGGCCATTGCCTTCAGTAGCTAGAGTCGTTGAAAGCTCGGATTCAATGGCCACTTGCGCCTCACGGCCTCTCTGGAAAAGATCCCATACCGAAGTTCCATGGAGCGCATTCAGTACACCCATCGCCTTGGCCATGGAAAGGCAATCCACCATCTCATCGAATTTTGCAATCTCCCGCTGGTGGGTTTCGTACGACTTGCTGCCGAGCACCTTATTCAGAGGTTCATAATCGCTGTACTCGCCGGGCCGGTGATTCTCAACACCTGTTGGCGCCGGATCGAATACACAGAAGAGCGTGACGTGCCCGTCTGCGATGTAAACCTCATGCTTGTTACGAAAGAATTGCTGTGCCTGAGTCGCCTCGTCGAAATGGCACTCTTCTTCGGGGCTCCCGGCTGCCTCATTCAGGTGATAGGTTGAGTCGCCGTCAAGCGGCAGCCATGGTCCCCAAAGCTGCCGAGATTTTTTATACGGATGCCGTGACATGCGCACGCGTGCGGTCCCTTTCACGTCGTAGCAGATATTACACTCCGTCCGGGAGTTGTAGGACATCTTGAACACCGGCTCCCCGTCCTCGTTTTGGGGAAGCCCGGCTACGTCGAACATGGTGGTCCGATACCAGGAAACGGGAAATCCGGATTTTGACAGAAGGACAGGGTCATGATGCAGAAAGATCCTTCGGCTCAGGTATTGGGGTGTAAAGGCCCAGCGAAGTGACTGGGAACCGGAAGCACAGGCGGCTATGAAAGTCTCGTCACGCAACAGCAGTTTCTTGCCGCGCGCCTGCGAGGCCGATGCACTTGACACTTTCACTAATTCGGTCCCCGCTTCCGCTCCTATGGCACTTTCCAACCCGGGAGGAATATACAGGTGGACGCCTGCCCCCAATCGGAAAGGGCTTCTGTTGTCACTCGCCACATGTATTATCCCACTTCCTTTATGAACGCTGATTATGTGACCGGCATTGCATTCAGGTGCAAACGTGCCGGCTTCAAAGAACCGGATTCGATCCGTGTTCAGCCCTTCGGGATGAATCTTGTGATTCAGTATCCTGGCTATAGCGAATGGCATTCCGGATTCGCGGTTCCAGTTGTTCTTTACTAGCTTTTCCATGGAGTCAACCTCCTTTCAAGGCATGTACAGGTTGTGACAACAAATGGACCAACATTAGTTCATACGAAGAGCAATACCGGCAAACAACAATCATCGGCATACGACGCTTAGCCACCTCCTATATTACTGTAATATTCCACTATTTCACTGCTCAACTTTTTTCTGTCAATCTTGCCGGATGAAGTTGCAGGCAGATAATCGCGAAACTCAACAATCTCGGGGATCATGTATTTCGGCAGTTGTTGGGAACAATACTGCAGTATGTCCTGTTTTTCGATTTTGCCCGGAACCAACGGAACGATTATCACCAAGAGTCTGTTCCCTATGAGCCCGTCTGGAATCGGAACAACAACGGCGTTTTTGATTTCTGGTTGGTCACACAGGACTGTTTCTATTTCACCGATCTCGATCCTGTATCCGCGGCTTTTTATCATATGGTCTTTTCTACCCGAGAACATATAATTGCCGTCAGAATCCAGTTGAGCCAAGTCTCCAGTCTTGTATACTTTCTCGTCCAGTTCGGCTCTTAGAGGGTTTTTCACAAAAGACTTTTCTGTTTTTTCAACTTCACCCCAATATCCTGACGCGACGCTGGATGCCCTCACGTAGAGTTCACCTTCCTGCCCGGGTTCAGTGATCTGATTGCCGTCTTCGTCCAGGACAAAAACTTCGAAATTCGGCAATGATCTCCCGATCGGGAGAGATGCCTTGGCGTCTGCTGGAAGTTGTTCCACCCAATAATAGGTTGATGAATTTGCTTCCGTCTGGCCATACATGTTGCAAAACCGTGCTCCGGGCACGGCTTCACGGATCCGCCGCAAATATTTCAGGGGAAACAGTTCTCCGGCAAACAAGACCAATCTCAGACTCGACAGATCATGGCTATCCAGATTTTTGTAAGTCGCCAGGAGAGAGAGTGCCGACGGCACGGAATTCCATACCGATATCTTGTTCTTCGCAATGACTTCAGCCAGCTTAACCGGAAAAACTACAATGGTCTCAGGGATGATAACGACAGTAGCTCCAGCCTTGACTGCAACAAAGAGGTCAAATACGGACATGTCAAAGTGCAGGGGGCAGATATTGGACAAGCGGTCAGCCGTTGTTATCTGGAAAAAATCGTGTGCCGAATTTACAAAGGTCAAAGAGTTCAGGTGCGATAACATGACCCCCTTGGGACTGCCTGTTGAACCGGAAGTAAACAGGATGTACGCTAAATCCGAACCAATAGTATCCGTACATGGCGCGTCTCCTCTTGCGCCCTTTCGAGCTTCCTGCCAGTCGATCAAATTTGAAGAGCAGAGCGATCCTGAGCCTGAATCCAGCCCATCCATCACAACAATGCTTTCCACTGGTGGTTTATCGGGAAACACCTGCTCTATGTTTTTCAGCTTATCCTGTGAAGTAATCAGGGATGCTATCTTGCACTTGATAATGATGTAGCTGAGGCGGCCTGGTGGACAGAGCGGATCGATCGGTACATAAATCGCTCCAGCTTTAAGTATCCCGAAGACCCCCACGATAGAAACTATGCCTCTGTTCATATATATTCCGACCCGGTCTCCCCTTTCTATGCCGACACCCAACAGACTGTGGGCCAGCTTGTTGCTTTCAACATCCAGGTCCGCATAGGTAATGGTATCGCCCTGAAACGCTATTGCCTCTTTGTCAGGATACTGAGCGGCACTTTCTGATAATAACTGGTGTATTAAGTAGGCCATTTTTACAACCTCATTGCTGGTTTGTATTCCGGCCCCAGCAGTAAAATCACTGGGCAACCACAGATATATCGTCGACTGTTATGGTGTAGGGCAGCGATCCCGTCCACCAATCCGCACTGATACCTCCACTCAAATAAGGCGCCCTGGAATCATAGTTGGTATCTGTCACGTCCATCCTGAGAGTCCCGTCGTAATAGACGAGGATGCGACTTCCTATGAAGTTCATCTGGAGTGTGTGCCACCCTGTGCCGACTTTTGGCAGGCTGATCTGCTGCATCGGCACACCGGCGCCAATGTCAGTCCAGGAGCGGAACTTCCACAGTTTCAGCACATTCGATCCACCCGGCGAACCTGCCGGATAGACCCATGCGCCATAGTGGGCGCCGGTGGCCGGATCGACGCGCCCACCGATGCCGCCCCCGAACGACCCCGCCGGAAGCTGGATGCGCCCTTGCACCACATAGTCCGTCCATTGAGATGAGCCGGGAATATGTGCGTAGGAGTATTGCGAGATGCTGCCGGATCCTTGCATCACTCCACCCGCCACCGTCCACGTTCCCAGCGAAGAAACCCATGGCGATAGAGGATCGGTGGTGCCAGCAGGCCGGGTAAAGTTATCCGAAAAAAAGCTGGTATTAATGTTATTGATCGTAAAGGTCTGGGCGTTGGAGGTGCCTCCTCCAGGGGCGGGATTGAAGACCGTCACCGAAGCGGTCCCTGCAGTTGCAATGTCCGTAGCGGTTATTGATGCAGTTAATTGGGTCGAAGATACATAAGTCGTTGTACGGACAGCTCCGTTCCATTGCACTACAGATCCGGTGATAAAGCCACTGCCGTTAACGGTAAGCGTGAAGGGCGCCCCTCCGGCGGTCGCGGATGCAGGGCTGAGGCCAGTGGTAGCAGGAACTGGATTACCGGGAGTGCTGATCGTGAAAGTCTGGGCGTTGGAGCTGCCTCCTCCGGGGGCGGGATTGAAGACCGTCACCGAAGCGGTCCCTGCAGTTGCAATGTCGGCGGCAGTTATCGCAGCAGTCAATTGGGTCGGTGAGATAAAAGTCGTAGTGCGACCCGATCCGTTCCACTGCACCGTGGATCCGTTGATGAAGCCGCTTCCGGTGACGGTAAGTGTGAATGCCCCCCCTCCAGCAGTTGCATTAGCTGGACTGAGGCCAACGGTCGCAGGCACGTGATTATCAGGATCGCTGATCGCGAAGATCAGAGCGTTGGAGGTGCCTCCTCCAGGGGCCGGCGAGAAGACTGAAACTGAGGCTGCCCCTGCAGTTGCAATGTCCGCAGCAGTTATCGACGCTGTCAACTGGGTCGCAGACACATAAGCCGTAGTGCGACCCGATCCGTTCCACTGCACCGTGGATCCGTTGATGAAGCCGCTGCCGGTGACGGTAAGTGTGAATGCCGCCCCTCCGGCTACAGCTGCGGCCGGGCTCAGACTGTTGGAGACAGGCACAGGGACAGCCTGTGGTGTGGAATCAACCACAGATATGTCATCGACATTTATCGTATAAACCACAGCCCCCGGATACCAATCCGCACTAATACCACCACTCAGATAAGGAGCCCTGGAATCATAATTATTATCCGTAACGTCCATACTGAGAGCCCCGTCGTAGTAAACCAGAATACGGTTTCCGGTGAAGCTCATCTTGAGTGTATGCCAACCTGTGCCGACTGCAGGCAGGCTGATCTGCCGCATCGGCACTCCGATACCAATATCGCTCCAACTGCGGAACTTCCACAGTTTCAGCACATTCGATCCACCTGCGGACCCTGCCGGATAGACCCACGCACCATAGTGGGCTCCGGTTGTCGAGTCAACACGGCCCCCGATGCCCCCCCCGAACGACCCGGCTGGAATCTGGACGCGCCCTTGTACAATATAGTCGGTCCATTGAGGCGTAGCGGAGACGTAGGCGTAGGCGTACTGGCGAAGGTTTGACCCTTGCAGTGTTCCACCTGATACGGACCATGTCCCTAGCGGCGCAACCCACGGCAACAGTGTGTTTGTACTACCCGGCGCCCTGGTAAAGTCATCCGAAAAAAGCGTGTTACCGCTTTGCGTAACAGTAATGGCAACGGTTGCTACATTACTTTTTGATGTTCCGTCGTTCGCCACGTAGGTAAAGCTGTCGCCCCCCACGTAGTTCGCAACCGGGGTATAGGCAAAAGATCCATTGGTATTGAGCGTAAGGGAGCCATGAGTCGGGCCGTTCACCAGCTGTGTCGTCAGGGCAGCCCCTTCCGGATCGGTATCGTTACCCAACACACCGGGAACCGCCTGGTTTAATGTTGTATTTGAGATGGCGCTGTAGGTGTCGTTCACGGCTACAGGTGGTGAGTTGCCGGTTTGCAGAGAATACTGCACCTTGACGCTTGATACGGAGGAGCCGGTCCGAACCTTTATGCCATAGCTGGTTTTTCGATAATCCGATAAATCGGCCTGTACGCCGTCAAGAAGCACACTCATGCTCCCAATAGGCTGATCTATAATTCTTGGAAAAACAATCTCAATTGCACTGTCAGCATCCCTTGCTCCAGATATTGATGCAGTAATGATAGAAATATTTCCGGAAGTTGTGAAATATGGGGAAATACTTATAGTTGAACGCGATAACCACCAGTCAAGCACCTTCGTCGCATTAGCGAGCCACAATCTGGGTTTTGATACGCTGTAGGTAACGTACTGTTCTGCCAATCCGTTGTTATTTGAAGGCGCATGCCCATAGAAATTGATCAGCATACCGGAGTCATAGTAGAAATCTACCGCGGCCCTCATTGAGTCATAAGTATGTCCCATATCAAGGGCCCGAGGGGTTGTAGTACCAACATACCAGTCGCTTGTCGGCATCGAAACGTGAGAAAAACGCTTACCTGGAATATTATAAGATATTGTGAAGTGCGGAAATGGTCCGACTTTTCGCTCACCCATCGTGGTTGAGACTAATTGTTCTAAAACTTCATTAGAAGCTTCTCGGGTGGAATTGAAGTATGGTGAAGCCCAGTTTCTGGGGCATTTTCCGGTTCTACCACAACCGGCCCGGCCATTGTCAAGGCCTGACAACCAGCCTTCAATATCCATAAAAGAAGTTAAAATTGAAGCGGCAGCATAAGCCTTGCCGCTTGAATAACCGGAAGGACTTTGGTCAAGTGCTTCGTCCGGTCCCCAGTGCCAGTAGCTAAAACTGGTTTGCTGCAGCAAAGGATCCACCGGGTTCTTAAGTCCTCCGTTATGCGATCCGATTGTGGCCCCGTAGCTAGACACAGCGTTCCGCAGACCGGAGATTATTGCCGTTTTGTCATCCCCCATGTAAGTCCGGAGCGCGCCGGTAGAATAGTAATAATCTCCGGTAATACCGAGCGAATGCTCAAACTGAGCAGATGATTCAATTGATTTTATTAGATCAATTGAGTTTTCAAAATCGTGACGAACAAGTAAAGTTGCGTCATTCTGATATCTCCATGGACTCACCTTGATAATCGGAAGAGAAAATGACTCGAAGGCCCATTCTATTGCCTTACGATAGATTTGATATGAATACATGCTCGGATCAACTATTCCATGACCGATAAGAGGCTGCAGCGCACCATGGAAGATAATTTGCCCTTGTCCGTAGTTATTGACCGTCAGCAGCGGGGCTGCATCACCGCTTGCAATAACCGTTGCCCCGCTGGCTACGACCTGCCAGGCAGGATGATAATCATGAATTGAGTAGTTGGGTGATACGCCCCAGGGTATCTCTTCGGAGGTCAACGGACTGCTCCACGAGAGTGTGCCGTTGGGAATATGACTGGTAAGGCGGTGGGTAAGAACCTTGGTGAAGTGATTGTTCCGATACCAGTTCCAACCGTTAGATTCATTAAGGGTGGAATTGGCCAGATACAATCCCATTTCACCGGCAAGAGCAAAATCACTGCGGCGAGTTCCATCAGGATAACGGGTAAAAGAGGACGAGCCGACGAATAGAAACCCTCCTGCACTGACATAATCACGGAGCGGAACAATCTCATTATTGGCAATCGCTTCAGAGGCCAGACTGACCATAATCGGGTATTGCGGCGAACCATCAGAATTAAGCAATTTGCCGTTTGCGATATCACTATCGCTGATTTCGACAAAGGGGGTGCCATCCGAACGAAGAGCCTCTTTAAGGGATTCATACGCGACGAAGTAGTGCCATGAGGTATAAAACCACTGAAAGCCGGAATATCCTGGACCAGTAGGTGTAGGCGGAATAGCAGGTTTTGTTTCCAGTGCCTGGGTGAGTTCGGATACGTGTATGGCAACAAGTGGCTTGGGAAGTTGCAGAGCAATCGCTTTATAGGGTGTAACCATGATGACAAAGCAAAATATTGCCATAGCAATTTGACAAATGGACCTGCTCGGTAATGTTAGATTATTTTTCATAACCCAGCCCCCTCACTTCTTAGATCACTAATAATCTCTGAAGAGGTTTTAAGCAATAACCGCACCAGACACATAACGCACTTGTTTATTTGAGTTTTATTAAATTACTGCAAACATATTATACCTATTTGTAAAACAGCCCGACAGTTCAAGTAATTTTCGAACATATAATTGCCTTTACAATGGCAGCATCTGCTCCGCCCAATCAGGCTTTGCATGCCTCGCTATTCCGTTCAAATACTTAACCACCGGAGCAATGTCCACATGGTCTGACAATCTCTCTTTAATTTCCTGACCGCATAAGATGGCTGTCCGAATGATCTGACAGATTTTCTTTATTTCATCCGGCCCGACAGCGGTGCCGGTCGGAAGAGAAAATACACGCTTCACAAGCATCTCGGTTGCAGGCAACACTAATCCTGCCTGAGGAAAATAGGAACGATAAGGTTCCATTTTGTGACAGCCGGGATAGAAATAACGCCGTGCCAGAACATTTTCATCGCGGAGGATGTCAACCAATTGATCTCTGCTCACATGTGTAACGGTTTCGTCTATTTCAAGGAGGATATATTGATAATTACATTTTTCCCGGTGATCATAGTCAATCAGGGTCACGCCCGCCAGATCACTCAACTCGTGCGTATATGACTTGTAATTCTCACGGTTTACTCCGATAAAATCATCCAGGCTCTCGAGGTTTGTTAATCCCATCAGCGCAGAGAACTCATTCATCTTTCCATTTGTTCCGACATAGATGACGTTGTCATATCCCGAGAACCCGAAGTTCTTCATTAGGCGAATTTTTTCGGCCAAGTCATCATCATCGGTAACTATCGCTCCACCTTCACAGGTGTTAAAAAATTTGGTGGGATGAAAACTGAACACCTCCGCGCTTCCAAAGCTGCCAATCATCCTGCTTTTGTATGAACAGCCGAAACCATGGGCCGCATCAAACAACAGCTTCAGATTGTGAGCTGCCGCTATTTCTTCCAATGCTGTGATATCGCAGGGACGCCCCCACAGGTGCACCCCTATGATTCCAGTTGTCCGGGGTGTGATCATCTTTTCTATACAGGCCGGATCAAGCGTGTGGGTATTGGGATCAATATCGCAAAAAACCGGCGTGATTTCCTGCCATTGCAACGCATGCGCGGTAGCAACGAAGGTGAAGGAAGGAACAATCACTTCACCCTTTAAGCCAAGAGAGCGGATGGCAATCTCCAGGGCAACAGTGCCGTTACACATGGCAATACAGTGCTTGACCCCGATCATATCGGAAACTCGCTGTTCAAATTCCTGCACATACGGCCCATTGTTACTTAGCCACCTTCTGTCCAGCATGTCCTCCAGGCGTTCAAGCAAGCGCTTTCTGTCGCCAAGATTGGGACGCCCGACATGGAGCTTTTCATGAAAAGCGGGAGATCCACCGAAGATAGCCAGATCGTCAATGTTCTTTTTCATTTCATACCCCCGTTCACAAAAGAAACTTCTGCTTATTACAGTTGCTGATAAAATGGCGGGGATCGCCACTGCTGGTAAGACTCCTGTTTATTCAAGTTGACAGACGACATAACGGTTCAGCTCAACGGCAGCAGGCGGCAGCTTCAGGCCTTATACCCTCGCAGATAACTATTAGTGTTAAGTAGAGTCATGGGGCAGAATTCAATATCAGTGAAGCCAGCCTCTTCGAGCCAAAGCCTCGTTTCCACCTGAGAATGGTTCCTTCCCTCATTTGTAACGCAAAGCTGAATGAGATCCAGGAAGATCGGCCATCTTCCGCCGAGACGATCGTCCCGCAGATATTGAGCCTGGACAACCAATGACCCCCCCTGATTAACGGAGTTGTATAATGACTTTACGAGGGCGCGGCTTGATTTCTCCCCCAGTCCATGCAGCATATTAGAGACTAGAATCAGGTCGTATGAACCGGGGATACTGTCCTTCATGGCATCCAGAGGCAGATAATGAACATCGTTTGCCAGAGAGTATTTCCCCTCTATTTCCTTTGTGGTTTCCAGGACTTCAGGGTGGTCGGCAAGATAAAGCTTCAAATCCGGATTACGCTTGCCCAGATGAAAAGCATAAGTCCCCGGGCCGCAACCGAGGTCCAGCAACGATTCGCAACTCTCTGTACCAAGGAAATCGGCCAGCTGTTTTCCCCGCAATGACGCATAGTTGTGCATTGACAGCGTAAAACTCCGGGTACTTTCCTTGTCCCCGCCAAGATGGGTGGCCGGATCAGTTGTTGGCCCGGATTTCAAGACGGCTTTATCAAGCTTCAACAGAGGTTCACAAAAATAATCCAAACTGCGAATCCAGTCGCCAAGGTACTGTTCACCGGAGGAGGGTGATAATACGGCACGACACATCGGGGCGATGCTGTAATTGGTGCCGTCTTTGGACTCGAGCAGTTTCAGAACGACACCGGCGTTCAATAACCTCGAAAGCGTCTCCGGCTGGACATCCAGCTCCTCGGCAAGCTCATGCAGAGTCTTGCTGCCATCATCAAGACATTCAAAAATCTTCAGTTTTAACAATGCAAACAATATGCTGGACTGAAAAAAACCCTCCGCCAAAGAAAGCACTTCGATCTGCATTTTTTTTACCATCCGGTCTGATTCCGTTTTATCTTGCGACATAATAACTGCCTCCTTTTATGGCGAGTAAAGCCCTTGATTACCGTTGTTCTGCAGGACCATATGCACGTTTGTCCAGTCCGTTTTAAATATGCATCCACTTCTCAGGCGCACAACAGTTCAAAGCCCGAGAAGTGTCGATATGATGTTTTTCTGGATTTCGGATGTGCCTGAATATATCTTCCCGGCAATGGAGTCCCGCAGATTCCTTTCAAAATCCATCTCTGTTGAATAACCATAGGCGCCGTGGATCTGCAGAGCCTCCATGCAATTTTCCACATAACTTTCACTGACAAACAATTTGGCTATTGCTGACTCGATCGGCGCCCTCTTACCCTGTGCTTTCAACCATGCAACCTTGTAAAGGACGAGTCTCGACAGCTCCAACCGGACTTGCATGTCGGCTATTTTATGGGATATTGCCTGATATTTACCGATGGGCCGGTCGAACTGGCGTCGGTCATTTACGTAGCGGATACAATTTTCAAGATCTTTTCCCATAGCCCCGACATGGGTAGCAAACAGGCAACTCCTCTCCCATTCCATCTCTGAATTGAAGATGGCGGCACCGGCTCCTTCTTTCCCGAGCCTGTTCTCTTCGGGTACTTCGCAATCCTGGAGTATAACCTCACCGAGCGGGCAGGTTTTCAGTCCCATCATGTCCAACGGCTTCCCTACGGAAAATCCGGGGAAACCTTTTTCTACGATAAAGACGGAGATCCCCGCAAAAGCCTTTTTGGCATCCGTGACGGCAAACACGAGAAGCAGATCCGCTATCGGCGCATTAGTGATAAAGATTTTTGCCCCGTTGAGGATATAGCGATCCCCTTTCTTTTCAGCTTTGCACTTGATGCTGAAGGCATCGGAACCGGAATCCGCTTCGGTCATGGCATGCCCCCCCTTCAGCGTCCCATTGCAGAGACCGGGCAGATACCTGTTCTTTTGATACTCCGTACCGAACTTGAGAATCGGCGACTCACACGTCCAGATATGGGAGTTGATCGAAAACAGCAGGCCGCTGTCCCTGCAGCCATAACCGAGACCTTCCATTGTGGCGACGCAAGTGATGATGTCCATCCCGAGGCCACCGTACTCTTCCGGGATCGGAAGTCTCTGTATCCCGAAATCAGCGCATTTCTCCCAGCCATCCTGGTTGAATTCGCTCTTTTTCTCTCGTTCTTTGGCCCCTTTATTGAGAACCTTTTCAGCGAATTCGATGGTTGATTTTTTAAAATCCAACTGATCTTCTGTTAAAGAGAAATCCATGATCCTTGTTCCTTTCTCCCCTGATGCCATTCCTAACATGCCAATGAAGCAAGGAAGTACCTGTTTGAGCTATGAAAACAGAAGCCGGGCCGTCAACTTAAATCAGGCGTTCTGCATCTGCTTTTCTACAAGTGCAACCATGCTGTTGAGACTCTGAAAGTTCTCCGGAACGATTTCATCATCCATGATTTTTATGTTGAATTTGTCCTCCATGAAAGCAATCAGCTTCATCAGCCCAAGCGAATCTACAATTCCCTGTTCAAGAAGATCTTCGTCGGGAGCCAATGTCTTTTTTCCGTGACCTACGGCAATTTCTGTAAGTAGTACTTTTTCAATGCTATCCAGGATACTCATTAGAGCACCTCCTTCTCAGGTATTTTTCAGACAACTGCAAACTACAGATATGCTGCAATAACGGCTTCAGCAACAACCCCGAAGAGACGGCATTCAAACGCCTTCCGGAAATATTCCCAATGCCTCAACATAGTCGCCAGGGCGCCAGGGTCCACGCACCATGAGCGTGTCGAGGCAATAAATTTTGAAACCCAGCTCGATCAGGGATTTCACAAGTAAATTATTTCTGGCCATGACTCGCGTCTGACAGCGCCTGTCCTGGTAGACAGCAACCGCATGTTGGAACAGGCAGATCGCTTCCCGCTCTCCCTCCGCAAGCAGCGGACCCAGCTGCACCGTCTCTGAACCCGGGAGACTTACCAGGTATCCGCGGATTTCCGCTTGATCCCGATAGACAAAAACCTTGCCCCACTTGATAAAATAAGCAAGATCCGCGCGGCGTTCCGATTTGCTTCTTGGAGTGTCATACGCATTTACCGCGGCTATATCCTGTGCCGTTAACTCGCTTACATTAGCGCAGAGACCAGCGCGCTGTCCCGCGCCTTTTTCGAGAAATAAATCCAGCATATTTTCCACCGGCAAAAAATCGAATGCGTAATAAAAAGAGAATGATGCGGGATTGAAAGCCTCCTGTACGAGTCTCAGGCTCTGCAGGTTTTCAGCCCTCTTCAGCAGAGCGCGCATCATCTGTACTCCAATGCCGTATCCCTGAAACGATGGATCAACGGCAACCGGACCGACACCTCCCATGTTGCCCCGCGGGTTTAAGCAGCAAATTCCGGCTATGCGATTTTCCACCTCGGCAATCAGCAGGTCATTGGAACCATGGTGAAGCAAGGCCCACGCCCACGATTCCCCGGCCTCTGCCCGTTTCATTTTCTGAGCATAGCCATATTTAGAAGCAACCGTATTGAACGATTCATACAGGAGCTCCCCTACCCTGCCTGTATCAGCCTTCGTCATTTCCCGTATCTGGGCCGTCATTGCATCCTCCTTATGGGCTTAAGCGGCTGCCGCTATTTACTGCTGTTTCACTCGGTCCCGCCCCCCATCCCTGCTTATGAGGATCCAAAGACCACGACAACCATGTGCCCAACTCGTCACTCGATTTTGGCAGCAACTCAGGAGGCCGGCCAACGTAGACCCCTTTTTCCTTGGTATTTTTTGTGACTGATACGCCATTACCAACGATGCATTCTCTGGCTACCGTAATCCTCTCTTTTATGGTTGCGTGCGCTCCGACAAAGCAAAAAGGTTCCAAGGTGACGCCGCCTAGCAAGATGGCGCCGGGAGCGACGAAAGAGTGATCCATCAGTATCGAATGATGACCAATGATGGCGCCGGACGCTATGGTCACGTTATTTCCAATCTCTACAAAAGGTGCAACGACGCTATTTTCGAGGATAAGGCAGTTGTCGCCTGTTACCAATCCAGGGAAGGTTGTCGCTTTGGAGCTGATATAGTTAATCAGTTGGTATCCCTTCAGCTTAGCTTGAGAATACCTTTCCTCTCTCAATCTGTTGACCTTCTGAAATCCGGCCGAAACTATCATTTTGAACTCGGCGGGAGGAAAGAAAGATTCGACATTTTCAAAAGGGACAACCGGCAACCCAAACAGTTTGTCTTCTTTTATGTATTTGGAGTCGACTGTAAATGCCGCGACTTCATCGGGAGAATCATGGGTCAAATAGAAGTGCACAAGTTCAGCAAACAAACTGTTTCCAAAAATAACAACTTTTCCCATTTCTAACCTCCTTGCTTCCGGCTGTTTCGTTATCAAGACGCCTGTTGATCATCACGGCTCCGTTGCCCTCATGATAGATATTCCGTTGTCCATTTCAGCACAGGCTGCACAACGCCGGGCTCCCTGCCAAAATAGGCGCCTTGTCTTTCTCTCACGTCAATTATATCGAATGATACTCGGCTTTCATGCTTGCAGATCACGGAGTTTGAATCCTTTACCACCAGCACAACGAACCGATGTTGACCGCTATTCAACAATTCACCGGGGAAAGAGCATACGCAGCGAAACAGACCGGCCGGCATGGGGCGATCACCTTCCAGGCTAGCTGTGGTAAACGCAATTACCCCTTCCGCATTATATAGGTGCAGGGTTATATGCAAATGCGCACCTGCTATCATATTCCAGCATTCAACTTCCGTCAGAAACGGCGTCTGCATCGTAAGGGGGTCAGACAGACTGCCATCCTGACGCCGCACACGCACCCTGTGGAGCCGCACCATGTCGTTACCCGGCGCCTCACCTGGGTCATGCCAAACCTCTTCACACAGATCCAGGCTCTTTACAGACTTGGCCAGATAACTTTTCACAGTCTCTGCCGCCGATCCGTCTTCGACAACTTTCCCGCTGTCCACCCATATCACCCGCTCGCACAGGCTATTTATGGCTGTCATATTGTGGCTGATAAATACCACCGTCCGCCCTCCCTTTGCAGCATCCTCTATCTTACCTAGACACTTCTTCTGGAAAGCGGCATCACCTACTGACAGAACTTCGTCCACCAACAGCACCTCCGGCTCAAGATATGCAGCAACAGCAAAGGCCAGACGCACATACATACCGCTGGAGTAGCGCTTGACCGGCATATCGATGAATTTTTCAACCTCTGCGAAATCGACAATCGCATCAAAATGCCGGCGGATTTCGGCTTTGGACATGCCGATAATCGCACCGTTGAGAAAAATGTTTTCTCTGCCGGACAACTCCGGGTGGAAACCGGTGCCGACCTCCAGAAGAGAGCCTACTCTGCCGTTAATCTCCGCCCTGCCAAGGGTCGGCTGCGTGATCCGCGACAAAATCTTCATCAAAGTGCTTTTTCCGGCCCCGTTCTGGCCGATGATCCCGACAATCTGACCCTGACCGATCTTGAATGAAACATCCTGTAGCGCCCAGAAGGATGTCGGCCCCGACGAACCACTTCCATTACGGCGAAAGACGGAGCACAGCCTTTCCGCCAGCAGATCACGGAAGGTGTCGTGTCGTTGTTTGCCAGAGGAGATCTGGTACTTTTTGGATATATTCTCCACACTGATGGCACAATTACTCATGAATTCACTCCTACGTTATAGCTATCTTTATAATGACCTGAAAGACCGCACAGTCAGATAATGTCTGCGAATGTCTGTTCCATATGCTTGAAATACACCAGGCCGCCCAGAAGCAAAGCGACAACCACAGTCGAACTAACCACCAGGACCATCCAGTCCGGCCGCTGGGCGCCAAGAATAGCCCACCTGAAACCTTCGATCACCCCGACCATCGGGTTCAGACTGTAGAACAGACGCCATTTCTCCGGCACAATGCTAACAGGGTAGGCAACAGGAGAGGCGTACATCCAGACCTGGATCAGAAAAGGTATGATGTGACCGACATCACGGTACTTGACATTAAGGGTAGTCAACCAGAGTCCCACTGCCAGAGCCGACAGCATGGCCAAAGCAACAAAAAGCGGCAACGCCAGCAGCCCCCAGGTAGGCAAGATTCCGTACCAGAGCATCATAGCCAGCAGGACAATAAATGAAAAAAACAGGTCAACTACCGGTGAAACAGAGGCTGCCATCGGGATCAGCAAGCGGGGAAAATATATTTTGGTTATGAGATTGGCGTTGCCAACAAGGCTGCTGCCACTGCGCTGGAGCGCTTGGGAAAAACAATTCCAGGGTAACAGCGCGGCAAAGGCAAAGACCGGATAGGGTTTCCCATCTGAAGGAATATTGGCAAAGTTACTGAAGACCAGTGTAAAGATAAGCATAGTGACTAAGGGTTGCAGCACCGCCCAACAGACGCCGATGGCCGTCTGCTTATAGCGAATCAGGACATCCCTCCACACAAGGAAGTACAGCAGTTCCCTATACCGCCAGAGGGCAATCAGATCAATCTGGAACAGACCTTTGCCGGGCTCTATGACAACCGAAGGTTTTCTTAATATGTTCTCTGCTGCTAACTCCATGATGGCCACCCCGACTTATAATTATTTAACAGTTTCTTTGTTAGACTAAAAAGCGAGTCTTTATCTTGCTAGTTGTCATGCTGATGGATATTAAGCTTCAGGACATCTCTCACAGGAGAGAACCTGATGTTACTCAAGAGATATCGTATTTTCAGCTCCATTCGATGCAGATTGAGGTAATGCCGGAAACGGGATTTCAATCCTGCCCGAATGCGAGGTTGCATAGGGTCAATTTCCCACGGGTGAAAATATACAATTACCGGCTGCCTCTCCCGGTTGTTGATCGAGTAAATGGCCTGTTCAACCAGCGCAACCGGAAAAAGCCTCAGGTATCCGCCACCGGCTATCGGTATGTGAGACTTCCATCCTCCAAAGTTAAGAGAAAATGTTGATATCGGGAATTCCTGTATCTTTCCGGCATGCGTTGATATTTCATGCGGAAAACGTTTTCCTCCCGGTATACCGTAGATATCATGACTAATCGGGAAGATGCTGGAATCGTAGGTGAAACCCTCCTCAACTAGAATGCCCAACGCCCAGAGTGACTTGTTCGTAATTGAATAGCTCGGGGCGCGATATCCGTACACCCGTTCCCCGCAGACATCTTCAAGAATAGCTTTTGCTTTGGACACATCCTTCCGGAATTCTTTCGGGGAAAGACGATATATGAGTTGATGTCCGTATCCATGGCAGGCGATTTCATGTCCTCGCCTGCGGATTTCTCTCACAAGAGAGGGAAGTCGCTCGGCAACCCACCCAAGGACAAAGAACGTCGCCCGTAATGCGAATTCGTCCAACATATCAAGGATACGCAGGGTGTTGCCCTCAACCCGGAGCGGATAAGTGTCCCACTCATCAGGTTTGATGTGCCGCTCAAAAGCAGTCACATGGAAATAATCTTCAACATCTATGGTCAGGGCATTAATCATCGGCTACCTCAGAATGTTTTCTTGATCTCTATCATCGCGCGGTTGATATGCCGGTTGTCATACACAATGCCTGGCGAGTAGTACCCCGCGTAAACGTAGGAGAGCGTGGCGAACAATTGCTTGGCCAGGAGATAGCTAAGCCCGGAATCGACCTGTAAGCGCCTGGTATAACTGCCCAAAAGCGGCTGCTCGTACTTTTCCGCCGTGAAGGCAAGCAGGCCTTTCAAATCGGCGGTAAACTCGTACTGCCCGCGCACAGTTGCGCTATATTTCCTTGTCTGCAGAATGTCGGTTTTGGTCAGAACGTACTCGGAATACATGGGAGAAAAGCTGACAGAACCTCTGTTAAAACGCTTCTCAATGATGCCGCTGACAAAGCTTTCCTTCATGATGTTGCGTAGCGGATCTTCATTGTATCTAACACCGGTGATCACCGTGCCGGTAACAGTATCAAACACATGAGTGATCCCCGCATTCCAGACGAGGCTATTGAGATTCTGACCACTGTCATAACGGGTCCAGCTATTTCCTGCCTGTGCAAAGAGGAACGATTTATCCGCATATTCGTAGCGGAAACCTCCAAGGATCTGGTGCTGGTTGTAATTACCGATAACAGCCGTCTCCCTGATAAACGTATAGTTTGCGGTTAAACTCCAGCGTTTCGATAATTCGTACGTCATATCCAGAAAGGCGATGTGGTCGGTTTTGTCGAAACCGGATGAACTGATATAGTGGATGTCGATGAAGCGGTAGCCGGGTTTCAGCATGATTCTTTCTGTAGGATGGAGCGTGAAGTACGGCGAGGCGGAGACCGTGTTACGGTCTGACTGGTCGACAAAAAGGCTTTCCCTCGTCACATCCCTGGTCACATCCAGCGAAACCCGCTGATATTCATCGCTGACATCCAGAAAAAGGAGGTTTTCCACTGCGGTCAGGTGCGCCTTCGCACTAAGTGAATGTACTATCTCGTCCTCGTGGTTTTTCCTGGCGTAGTGCCGGTAGTCAAATACGTAACCCAGATCTGCATTCAGTGCCGATGCCTTGTAACTCGCGGTAAGCCCGGGCAGCGTACGGGTGATGTAATCCGAGGTTCGGTTCGTGTTCGATCCGAAGACATTATCAGTATATTCCTCGCTGACCGCTACAGAAGGGTGCAGTTCAAATTCAGCTCCCTGCGCAACAGTTACTATTGAAATAATACTGAAAAATATTGTTCCCCTTATTACGTTAAACATAGAATTCCTCACCCGGAAATCAGCTTCTACTTTACTAAAAATCAAAGTTTGAACATGCGGCCGAACATATTTCCCATTACGGATTGCGTATTTTCTTCACAAAGTTGTTCGCTTGCTTTTTCTTTTTCAGAGGTCAGGCTGCATTTGTATAAATTCCGCAAGAGCGTACCCGTCTTTTCCTGATGGGACACCATAGACTTCTCCAGGTCGGTGATTTTAGCCGCCATCTCCTGAAACATCTTCTGAATGGACGATTCAGATTCTCTTCCCATATTTTCGATCCGCTCGTTGAGGCCCTTAATCAGTTCAGAAAACATCGGTTCGGAATGGATGGCGGAAAATGGTGCCCCATTATTATTTTCTCTTGTAGCGTGTCCATCCAATGAGTCACGTCCCCAATAATGATACTCGAAGTCCAGGTCTCCAATGATGTCCTGCACAAGATCTGCCTCGATGACCCTGGTCTCATCGGCAAACGCTGCCAGCAGGATGAAATCGCAGATGATGTTGATCAGCCTCGGGATTCCCCTGCTGTATGTGAAAATGATGTCGATGGTTTCCTGTGAAAAGCTGGCAGCTTCACGGTCGCCAGCCATTTCCAGGCGATGCAGGATATACTGTTCAATTTCGGAACGGTTTAATGGCTGGATATGACAGTTGATGCTGATTCGCTGGCGCAATTGCACCAATGTTGCCGATGCCAGTGTTTTCCGTAGTTCAGGCTGTCCCACAAGGATGATCTGAAGAAGTTTTGCATTATCGGTTTCCAGGTTTGAAAGCATCCTGATTTCCTCAAGCAGATCATGGTTCAGGTTCTGGGCCTCATCAATTATAAGCACCGGCTTATTTCCCTTCACGAACTGGTCAATCAGGAAGGTATTCAAATCTCTCAGTAGCGTAATTTTGTCCTTGTTCTGTATGGACAGACCAAAATCGTCATTGATCATAGCGATCAACTGTTCCGAATCAACTCGCGTATTAAAAATTTTAGAGAGAACGACATCAGTGAGATTTTTTTTAATAAGATTCCTGATGATGGTCGTTTTGCCGGAACCTACTTCACCGGTAAGGAGAATAAACCCGACCCGTTCCCGAATGCCGTAGTCCAGATAGGAAAGTACTTTTTTGTGAGAACTGCTCATGAACAGGAAATCAGGATCCGGCAGGAGATCAAACGGTTTCTGTTTCAGATTAAAAAATGCCTCGTACATGAATTATCCCCTTATTATATCATCACCCATCTACTGTTTATCCCTTCTCCCTCTGGGAGAAGAGATAATGTTTTACGCATATCCTTCGCGGCAATACTTGTAGAGGTCATGTTTAAATTCGGTTGCCGCTTCGTTGTACACGATACCCAACATCGGAGGTCCTTTGATGCATTGCAGCGTTTCCTCAATGTTATGCAGCGTAACAAGGCCTTCCTTTGCGACCAGCACGATACCATCGACAATGGCGCTCAGCGAACGGGTTTCGGCAAATGGAAGCACGGGCGGGGTGTCGATGATAATGTAACGATCGTGGTAGCGATTCTTCATCTCAAGCAAGAAATCCCTCATACGTCGCGAGGTAAAAACTTCCGCAGGATTAGGTGCACTCCGACCGGCCGGCAGGACGGATAGCTTGCCGATGCCGGTTCGTATAAGCGCATCCTTTACATCGACGCCATCCAGAAGACAATCCGTAAGTCCCACTGAATTATCTATTCCCAGATAGCTGTGTATTGATGGTTTCCTGATATCCGCATCCACCAGAAGAACGGTGTGATCGAATTCCTGGGCCAGACTCAGGGCAAGATTGAGAGAGGTCAGGCTTTTACCTTCACCGCCGACAGAACTGGTCACCATCAGCATGTTAAGAAAAGACCCCTCTTTGGTCATTTTAACGATGACCGATTTTAGTTTGCTGTATTCTTCCGCTGCCTGGGTGTGAGGGTCATTCACTGTTACAAGCAGTCGGTTCGTCACCGTGATTCCCGCTGTAGTCATCGGCGGCGGCAGATGAACTTTGGGAACAGTTTTTTTCGCAATAACCTCAGAGGGAGATTCAACCCGCATTCTTGCTGCCTTTTCAAGCGCTTCCTCAATTCTGCTCATAACTTTTCCTTTCAGGCCGTGTAAAATGATCAACAACCGTCTATTTGAGGGTCAAATTCTTCAGATGCGTTTGGATGCTGTCAGAGCTGAAAATGTCAATGGAGAGATCCCGCATTAGCTCAAGAGGAACAGTTGCCAGAATCAGCATGAAACACATTCCTGCAATGCCGTAAAACCAGTAATCTCTCTTTCGTAACGCCTGTAATTCGATTGGATTCTCGATTGTGGGGACCACCGCCAGAATCTGAACGCCAAGCGATTTAAGTGACTCGATATTCCGAACGGACTTATCCAGATGATCAAGCAGTACAAGAAAGGCAAAGCTGGCCGCCAAACCGCCAATGATACCTAACAGGATTATTTTTACCCGTTGCGGACTGAAGGGCTTGGTCGGAAGTATCGCCGGATCTACTATTCGGAAGGTAGTGGCCTTGTCCTGCACTTCCATCTGTTTGGATACTTCCGACTGTCCATACCTGGCAACAAGTTGCTCATAAAGGTGTTGCTGGCTGTTTTTCTCTCTTTCCAACTCGTCAAGTCCAGTCTTGGCTGCAGGTATACTTCTAAGCATAGCCTGTTTTGAAGCGATAAGGCGCCGCTGGTTATTTTCAGCGTCACGTAGTGAATTCAGCTCCATCGAGATTTTATCCATTTCCAGTGAGGGAATATCCACATACTCTGCTCTCTTGGAGCCCGATTGAAGCTGTTGTTTGATGGCCGCAATTTCGTTGTTTACCTCAACGACTTCGGGATGATTATCCGTATAAACACGGTCGAGCTCCTGTTGCCTCTTCTGCAACAGAGCCAGCTTTGTCTTCAGCGGATCGTTCTTCTTTGCGAGATTAAGCATGCTTTCGAGTTGGCGACGTTTAATTGCAAGCTCATCAATATTCTGCTGTGCATGACTCATCTCGGCAAGTACCGCAACTTCACTCTGAGCAAGCACGCCTCCATTGTCTCTCTTGTAGCTGTTTGCCCTGGCTTCTGCCTCTTCGAGCTTTGCTTTGAAGGTTGTAATCTGTTCCGCAAGGAAACTGGTGGCGCCGTATGACTCTTCCCGCTTGGATGTAATGTTCTCCTCAATATAGCGACGAACCAGCGTATTAACGTAGTCTCGGGCAAGGCGTGGATTCTCGTTGTTGAACGTTATGGTAAACAACCCTTCCTGGTCTTTCAGCTTGATGTCAGTTTTTGTCTGGAACTCCCTGACCATTTTTTCCAGCTGTCCATTGTTCTTCTTGTTGACGTTCAGGTCGAGATCATCGAACACCTTGAGTAACAAGGTTCGGCTTTTCAGTGAGTATGCCAGGACTCTGAGCTTGTCCTCAAATGATGGAGTTATTGCAATCCCCTTAACAAGTTCACTAATGACGCTCTTTTCGATGAAGACCGTGCTTTTGGCCTCATACCGTTCAGGGAGGAGATAGCTGGTGATAACCACCCCGGTCATTATCAAAAGGGCAAGTATCACGAACAGATATTTCTTTTTACTGACCAGTTGCAGGTATTTTTTGTAGTCAAAATCATCTGTATGATTCATGTATCACCCCGCGATTTATATTTTTACTTTGTGATATTAAAACATGCTTTCCTTGACTATAACGTAATCATTCGGCTTTAATTTGAGGTTCTGACTCAGATCGCCATCATTCAATATATCCTTTGCCTTGACCTGTATAATCACATCTTTACCGCCTTCATTACGCAGGATGGTCGTATCATTCTGCTTGGCGAATTTATTGAATCCCCCAGCTTCAAGCACCGCTTGCATGACTGTCATTCCATCCCGGTATTCAATAAATTTGGGGGTATTTACAGCTCCGAGGACATAGATACTCTTATCCGTCAGTAACGGGATGTATATTGAGTCATTCGATTCAATGGCCATATCCTCGCTGGTATCACCGCCGATAAAGAGTTTGTAAAATCCGGCTTTTATCATTTTCCCATTTCTAAGGACGTATGCTCTTTTGAGATCGGCGTCCTTGGTATCGCCTATGTTGCACAGCAGCTGCAGAAGAGTTGTGCTCCGATTGAGATCGTATGCCGCTGATTTGACCCCTCCGCCGAAGATATATACCTTGCTGTTGGTGATCTCCTTGACGGTCACTGTAACATTCGGGTTTTTCACTAACGCCTTAAGCTTCTCTCCAAGAGACTTTTGTAATCCCGGCGGCGTAAAGCCGGATGCTTTTACATCTCCCATCCCTGGAATGGTTATTTTGCCGTCCGGTCGTACTTTGACCGAAACATTCAGCTCCTTGACACCCCAGACAAGGATGTCCAGGACGTCTCCCTCTCCGATGACGTAATCACCGGCCTGAGACAGTGGGGGGAACACCATTAATCCGAGAAATGCTATCAACAACCATTTTTTCATCGTGATCTCCTTTGCTATAGGACTTGATATCGGTAAATCCGGGCACGTATCGCCACTTAATCATCTTGATCCTCTCCTGAAGAGAACCACCTGAATCGTTTCCAGGATAATCATGAAGTCAAACGCCAAAGTAAGGTTCTTAATGTAATAAAGGTCAAACCGAAGCTTTTCCATGGCATCCTCTACAGAGGCTCCGTAGGGATAACGTACCTGAGCCCAGCCGGTTACACCCGGCTTGACAAAGTGACGTTCCGAGTAATAGGGGATAATCTCCTTCAGCTTGCTGACAAACTCCGGGCGTTCCGGACGGGGACCAACCATGCTCATATCACCACAGAGTATATTGAAAAACTGCGGTAGTTCGTCGATGCGGAACTTGCGGAAAAAAGCGCCTAACCGCCGGTTAACACGCGAGTCGTTTTTTTGTGCCCACACCGCTCCGGTACCACTTTCCGCATCAGTTCTCATGGTCCTTAATTTATAGAGAACGAAGTTTTTTTCCCTTTCTCCGACCCGTTTCTGCCGGTAGAAAACCGGCCCGGGAGAGTCAAGCTTTATTGCCAGAGCGATAAGAGGCAGAAATGGGGCTGTCAGAATGATGCCGACTGTTGCGCAGATCACATCCATGACCCTTTTGAAAACCTTGCGTACCAGGCTGACATTGAAACCATCGGAAAAGATAATCCAACTAGGGTTAATGCCTTCCAGAAACAGCTTACCGGTAACCTGCTCATAGAACGAGGGAGCGTCAACCACCTCGACCCCTTCCAGCTTGCAGGCCATGACATCGCTGATCGGAAATACCCCCCGCCGCTCCGACAACGAAACCACGATCTTGTCCGCTTTCTCTCGTTTAACTGTTTCGTAGAGCCCGCCAGTGTTTTCCAGAATCCAGTCCGGCGGCACCTCGGGCAATTCGTCAGAGCATCTGATGTAACCTGAGAGCAGATAGTTCTCGTCGGATGCCGGGATGAGTGCCCCGATATTCCCGGCCGTTGTCCCGACGCCAAGGATCACTATACGACGTGCAAATCCCTGATATTTGACATAGAGGCGGTAGGTCGCATGACACAGAAACTGCAGGAGACCGAATATGAGAATTGCAGACACCTGGATCCTGCTTCCGTATTCGTCCGGGTTGTTTGCATAGGTGATAAAGGAAAAAACAAAGCATGACACACCAAGGGATGCCCCGATCTTGACAGCGATATCTCTGGCAATCATCTCGTGATGGTTTTTGTAGATTTCGACCAGAAATGACAAAAAAACGACGATCACTGTAAAGACAACTATCCTTCCTACTCCAAGCGAATAAACATCCTCTGCTCCCGGAATTCTCAGAAGTTTTATTGATAAAGCCGCCAATATAGCCAGAATGGCTGCTATGGTGTCACCGGCAACCAGTAAAAAAATTCTCTTGTTCTGTTCCATATCGGTGCTCCCTGAATCACAATGGTTAGAACCATCGGGCCAAGATCAGTTGAGATTAGCCAGGAGATTTCTAGCCTGTTGAACACCAGCGAAGTTTTCCGAACGAAGGGCTATCTGCAACCGTTTAACTGCAAGCTCTTTTTCACCTGAAGCCTGATGAACAAGAGCAAGATGGTAATTTATAGTTGGATCGTTGGGGAGAAGCGACAAAGCTTTTTCCAGATACTCGCGGGCTTCCTGATGACGGTTGTTTTTCAGGAGCGCATACCCGACAGTGTCCATGATTACCGGATTTCCAGGTTCTAAAGAAATTGCGCTTTCAGCCAATCGGAGGGCTTCTTCTTTAGTTCCGTTCCCATCGAGATAAAGGTATGCGAGATTATTGAGGGGAGCAGTATAGTTACTGGATTTTGCCAGAGCCGCGCGATATTTTTTGACAGCTTCCTTTTTGTTACCTTTTGCCTCGAGGAATGTTCCTTGTATAAAATAGGCTGGGGCATAATTGGGGCGCTTCCGCAAGATTTCGTCGCAAGTACTTAAAGACATGGAGTGGTTACCGACCTTGGCGTACAGTACCGCCAGTGCAAGAGCAGCCTGAGGATTATTCACATCACGGGACACCCCTTTTTTCAGTGTCTCTACAGCAAGCTCCAGGTTGTTTTGCTCCTGATAGGCGGCAGCAAGCAGCATGTATCCGTACGAAGAGTCAGGTTTGAGGTTAATGGCACGCCCTGCCTCTCTTATGGCTTCAGGTATTTTTTTCATAGCCATGTAAGCAGAGACTCTTCTGGAAATAGCGCGCTCCGGTGAGATCGCTTCGATATCGTCGCATGTTTTAAGAGCTTCTTTATATTTTCCGCGTGTCAGGTACAATCGCACTTTCTCTTCCAGAATATCGGACGAACGAGGGATGAACTGACTTGCCTCAACGAGAATTGACAGCGGTTTTTCCGCATCACCTTTTTTTTCGTAATAACGCGCTAACGCCAGATAGGCCGAAGGATCCCGGGTCTCCTTGGCTTTGAGGTACCAGGCAAGCGATTCGCTATCCCGTTTGGACGAATCCAGAAGAGCAGCCGTCTGCAGCATCGCCATCACGTTGCCGGGTTCTTTCTTCAGAACTTCCGAATATTCGTTCATTGCTTTGCCGGTATCACGAATACCTGCATAATAGCCGGCAAGAATGAAATAGGGTGCAACCGCGCCGGGATTGAGTTCTTTTGACTTTTTTAGATAGCGGACTGCTTCGGTAGGCTTTTTATCTGCGAACATGATCCTGGCCATGCCGTAATAGAGGAGGGCATCGCTTTTTTTGCCGGTTAACCCCTCGTTAAGGGTAACTAGCGCTTTGGTGCGATCATTCTGATGCTCATAGAAGGAAGACAATATTAACCTGGTGTTGAGGATTTCCGGCGCAATTCGGATCGCTGTCTTAAGGTCGACTTCAACATCTGCTGTCTTTCCCTGACTGAGGTGAAACATCCCCTTCTTCAGGTACGCGTCGATAAGTTTGGGCTCTATTTTTGTTGCTATATCAAGTTCTTTCATTCCTTCTTCATACAGACCCTTTGCCATATAAGCGTTGCCAAGCATGTTATGCCCCAGAGGATTATTACCATCAGTTTCAAGTAATTTCGTCAGCTCTGATATCGCGTCATCAACACGCTTCTGCTGCAGTAGAATCATTCCGGAAAGAAGCCGTGCCTGCTGGAAAGACGGGGACCGATCGAGAATCTGTCGAAATTGGTTCAGGGCGCTTTCCAGATCTCCTTTGCCATAGAGACTAAGGCCCAGAAAATAATAGCCGGCCACGGTCGGTTGGAGTCTGTTTGCACTTTGTAAAGCGGTTATTGCCTCAGAGAGATCCTTCTTGCTATAAGAAACAATACCTTTCAAGCGGTATCCTTCTGCATTTGCAGGGAATTTTTTAATAAGTTCTCCGGCAATTGATTCAGCAATGTCCAAATGCTTCATCTCGAAATGCAGAAGTCCTTCCCTGTACGGTGCAACCGGATCGGCGGCATTACTATCCCCCAGCTTTTTGTATAGCTCGAGAGCTATTTCCTTCCTGCCGAGTGCAATTTCAGTGTCGGCCAGGAGATACTTCGCCCTTGAATTTCCTGGATTCTTTTTGATGACATCTTCCAGCAACACTCTGGCCTGCTCCGCCTTTCCCTGCCTTACTTGAAGTGCTGCCAGCTCCAACCTGGCGGTCAGTTTTTCGGGATTTTTCTGCAGAGCACGAAGAAAATAAGTTTCGGCGACCTGTGGCAGCTTTTTAATGCCGTACGCAATGCCGATAGCCTCCAAGGCCTCAGCCGAGTCGGGTTTCGCTGCCAGATATTCCTCAGCCTGACTTATTGCCAAATCCGGTTTCCTCTGGCCGTTGTAAAGTTTCGCCAGTTCCAGCTGTATGTCCGGCTGAGCTGGATTCAGTCGTTTTACTTTCTGGAATTCCTTTTCAGCCTGCTCGTATTTCCCTTCCGATACATACGCCCTGGCCAACTGGTAACGAGCGCCAAGGTGGTTCTGGTCCTTCTCCAAAGCATTCCTGAAAAGCACAATTGAACCGTTTGAGTTCCCTTCACGAAGCAATTTGACCCCATCAGCATACAGTTCCTCGCTGGTTTTGCCCGTACAACCGGAATTGAAGATGATTATAGTCAGCAGGATTACTATTTTTTTGTACACAGCAGTACCCTCCTGGATGCTTGTATAAAGACTCGTGACGCACTCTGATCGCGATTTCTTTATACAAGGTAGTTACCATAGAGTGTGCCATGTCGCTCATGACTTATATCTTGTGTTAATACGATATGTTATGCGCAACAGATCCTTGGGTGGGTATGTTAGATTCTGTTGCATTTCAGCGCATGACATTGCCTGGAGGCTGGAATTAAAGCGGATGGAAGAAATGGTAAAAAAAATGACCGATGTTAATCGGCAGTGACAATCTTGCCCAAGGTCTTACAAATGCTCACCTGATGTTCATACAACAATCACTATCGACCCATGTCGGCCTGCTTTACGGTCCCAGGTAGTACGATGTATTTTATATGTAAATACATATGGATATCGTATAGTTGCATCTTGGCACGCCTGTTGCTTATCTTGTGTTGACACGATATGTTATGCGCAACAGATCCTTAGGTGGGTATGTTAGATTCGGAGCATTTCAGCGCGTGACTTTGCCTGAAGGCTGGAATTAAAGCGGATGGAAGAAATAGTAAAAAAAATGACCGATGTTAATAGACAGTGACACCTCGCCAAAATGCTCCCCTGATGTAAATAATTGCTCTCTCCCTTGTCGGTCTGCTTTACGTTTCCAGATAGTGCACATTAATTTATACATAAAATGCATATAAATATCAGGTAGTTGTGATTTGGCACGTCTGATGCTTATACCCTTCCAAACATTTGATCAGACATTTTACTGATTACCACTGATAAATACGGGAAAACGGAAAGACATATTTTGTTGGTATCAGGTGCGATTGCAACAGGTTCTCCTTTCACATTTGCAAGAGAGCCAAACTACAATGAAAGGTGGTGATGAGTTGTTTCATGCTGGATGCGAATTACTTTTTAATCAAACAAAAAGGAGATGAATCATGAAAAAGCTGATCTTAATCGTAGCATGCTTGGGAATAATTGCATGTGGTTCTTCAAGTAACGCTGAAGCGTATACCCAAACGGGGCTGAGTAACTGGAATGCTGGTGATACAGCATACTTGCATTTCAACATACCCACTGACCTTGATGCTCTATCTGGCGCTTGGCTGAGTATTTCAGCCATTACCCCCATGGGTAGTAATAATTACGTCAAAATGAATGGATCCGATATCGGTGTACTTACAGGAAGTTCAAACGGGGTGTTACATTCAACCAAATTAAATATTACTGATTATTTTACCAATCACCTGCTGCTTGGACAACCTCTGGATGTTAGCATTTACGCCGACGGCCCGCTAAGCCTTGGGCCCTCCATGCTCACCCTTGAATATGCATACATTGGCTCAGTGGATCCGCCCAACGGCAACAACGCACCTGTACCGGAACCTGCGACCCTTCTGCTCCTCGGTTCCGGCCTGAGCGGTTTGGCCTTCTGGGGAAAACGACGCAGAGTCGCGGCAGCATAATGTTCTTTCCTCTGGACAATTAACGGCGGGGTGAAAGTCTTGCCGTTAATTAAAGCATCTTTCATGACATGAACTCTACCGGGTATCAGCTGCATTGTTTATGAACTCCTTCAGTTACTTTTCGCAGGTATATCGCCGTGTGCGCTTAAACGGCGAACGGAGAGGTACGGCATGACAACCTATGCAAAAATACTATTGGCAGAAGACGACGCCATTGCAGCGCGCCATTTGAGTCAGTCGTTGCTCCGTATGGGATATCATGTCACGGGCATAGTTGATACCGGGGAAGATGTCGTTGAAAATGTCTCTAAGAATCAGCCTGATATTATTCTTATGGATATTACCCTTGGCGGTAAAATTGACGGAATATGCGCCGTACAAAAATTACATGCCCAGTTTGACATCCCCGTAATCTATTTAACTGCAAATTCCGATACCGAAGTGTTTGAGTGTGCCAAGCAAACGGAACCGTATGCCTATCTTATCAAACCATACGAGATCTATCAGTTGCAGAATGCAATCGAGATTGCCCTGTTCAAGCACAGCTTCGAAAAAAGGCTAAAGGAAAGTGAAAACAGATATCGAACGATATTTGAGGTAAGTGACAATGCCATGATGCTGGTCGATGAACATTCAACGATCACCATGGTGAATAAACAATTCGAGAATATGATGGGGTGTTCCAAGGCATCGGTGGAAAATATAAAAAGCTGGACTGATTTTTTTGATGACAATGAGCGCTCAAAACTAGGGGAGCGACTACTTCAGACGGGTGACGACGCCACCAAGACCCGACATCATTTCGAGTCAATACTTGTCGACAACAAAGGTAACAAAAAGGTTGTCTATACGAATGTCAAAAAGTTCCCTGGAACAAACAGCAGTATTATTTCAATGAACGATATTTCTGATCTCAAACTGGCTGAGAAGGAAATACGACTGTTGAACAGCGAACTTAACACCATAAACAAAGGGCTCAGCCAGGAGATCTCCTTACGGGAAAAGATCGAAAGACAGCTGCGCTATAAGGCCACGCACGACCATCTGACAGGCCTGCCTAATCGTGTCCTGCTCTTTGACCGCATGAAACAGGCGTTTGCTTTCGAAGCGCGCCACAATACATTGATCGCACTGATGATCCTTGATCTGGATAATTTCAAAAACATCAACGACACCATGGGGCACCTCTCGGGCGACATCCTTCTGAAAAAAGTGGCGCTCGAACTTCAGAAATGCGTGCGCCAGTATGACACCGTAGGCCGGCTGGGCGGTGACGAATTTGTAATCATCATTAACGATGCCGACACCGTGCAGGATATCATCGCATTTGCTGAGAAAGTTCAGGCCATCTTCCAGGAACCATTTGATATCCTCGGACAGCAAACGTATGTGACAACCAGCGTAGGCGTGGCGGTGTACCCTCTCCATGGATCCACGATCGAGACGCTGCTGAAAAGAGCGGATATGGCCATGTATGTTGCAAAAAAAGAGGGGCGTAATACATTTAGATTTTTCTCGGATTCAATGGATGTCAAAGA
>VFJM01000046.1 GCA_009886055.1 Geobacter sp.
GGTGGAGTTGTGCCATGGTGATAAATGATACGGAGATAAACGCTCCGATCTACAACCTTCGTAATACCGTTATTCTGATAATTTCCATTTCCGTATTTATAATTGCCGTGTTGGCAGTTTTTATTGCTCGATCGATTTCCGCACCAATGATCAGAGGTGTCGCTTTTGCCCAGGCAATTGCCGGTGGAGATATGACCGGGCAGCTCGAAGTCAAGTCAAAGGACGAGGTGGGTGATCTTGCCGATGCTCTGAATGCAATGGTAGAGGGGCTGCGCAGCATGATCGGTAAAATACGGGATAATTCCGGCCAGTTGGCAGCGGCCGCCGTACAGATTTCCGCCAATTCCGACCAGTTGACCAGAGCGGCGCACAGCCAGGCGTCGGCCTCGGAAGAAACCTCTGCCACCATGGTGCAGATGGCTGCTTCCATACAGATAGTGGCAAACAACACGGACTCACTGGCATTGAATGCAGATGAAGTAGCCGCTTCCATACAGGAACTGGGGGCTTCCAGTGAGCAGATGGCCAAGAGCGCCGAAGTGATGGCCTCGTCGGTTACCGAAACCTCGGCAACCATAGAGCAGATGAGCGTATCCATTGAGAAGGTGGCGCAGAACGCCGAAGATCTGGTTTCCTCTGTCACCGAGACCTCATCCACCATCGAGCAGATGACGGTTTCCATTGAGCAGGTGGCCGGAAATTCCCAGGCGCTGCAGCGTATTGTGAGCGAATCTGCCGCAATTATCGAGCAGATGGCAAGCTCCATCAAGCAGGTCGCAAACAAGGTGGACGAGGTCGATGCCGTGGCCAAGGGCTCTGCCAAGGAGGGTCTCGCCGGATACCAGGCCGGGCAGCTCGCGGCAGCAGCCATGACGCGGGTATCGGATGTTATCGAGAAGACCTCTGCGTCAATCCTCAATCTCGGCAAGCGGTCCGAGGAGATTGGCAATATTGTTAATGTGATTGACGAGATTGCCGACCAGACAAACCTGCTGGCGCTGAACGCCGCCATTGAGGCAGCCCGGGCCGGCGATGCCGGTCGTGGTTTTGCGGTCGTGGCCGAAGAGGTGCGGAAGCTGGCTGAACGGAGCATGGGTGCGACCAAAGAGATTGCACAGGTTATTCGTCAGGTGCAGGCGGATACCCAGGAAGCGGTCAAATACGGGGAGATTGCATCCAGCGAAGCAAAGAATTCCATGGAACTCACCGCTACGTCCGGGACTGCCCTGGAAAACATCGTCAAGAGCGTCGAGCGCACGAGCAGCCTCATGTCTGAAATCGCCAAGATGTCGGCCGAGCAGGCCACCGCTTCCACCCAGGTGGTCAAGGCGGTGGAAAACATGAGCGAGTCCACCGACGTGGTGGCTAATGCCTCCCGCGAACAGGCGGTCGGCAGCCGTCAGATCCGGACTGCGGTTGAGCGGATGAACCGCATCACCCAGGAGGTTACCGGGGCAACCAAGGAACAATCCCTCGGGAGCAAGCAGATCCGTATCGCGGTGGAGAATATGAACCATGTGACAGGGCAGGTGACCATAGCCACCAAGGAACAGGCACTGTCGGCCCGCCAGATCGTCACGGCGGTAAATGACATGAATGCCATGACGCAGTCGGTTGCCAATGCCACTGCCGAACAGAAGAAGGGTGGAGATATGGTCGTCACCGCCATGGAGAATATCAGCAGCATCACCAGAGAGAACCTCACCTCTGTCGAGCAGCTCTCCAAGGCCGCACAAATGCTCTCCCAGCAGGCGGCGGATATGGCGACCATGGTGGAAGCCTTCAAGATCCGATGATCGGGTCAGCCACTCAGGCCCGCATACAGATACGATCTGGTACTGTTTCACAACTGTTTGAGTCTCTAACTTATGGAGTATAGATCGTCGTATGGGTGATGCGTATCTGGATATAATCAGGGATTTCGTGTCACAACGGAGCAGGCTCTGTTTCACCGGCCATAAGAGAGATGTACTGCGCCACAGGCTGGAAAACCATTTGGAAAAGCTGGGACTGGCAGATTTTGAAGCCTACTGGCGTTATCTGAAACAGACATCCGGTGAGGAAGCCAGACTGCTGGATTGTCTGACAACAAACGAAACGTTCTTTTTCAGAAATCCGGATCAGTTCGGCCATCTTCTCGATGTGATCATTCCGGGCATTGAAACGTCGCGGGGAGCGGATGTTGTGCGCTCATGGGGGGAAAGCAGACGGGAACCGGCCTCATCCATAATGAAGCTGCGTATTCTTTCCGCAGGCTGCTCCACCGGCGAGGAGCCGTATTCACTGGCAATGACGCTTCTGGAATCGCTTCGCTATCCAAAAGCCTGGAAGCTGGAGATCATTGCAGGGGACCTGAGCGAGAGCTGCCTCAAGACGGCGGCCAAAGGGTATTATGAGAAAGAAAAATTGAAAAACATTCCGGACCGCTACATTGACAAGTATATGCAGCGGGATGCTGATGGTGCATTTATCAGAGAAGAGGTGAAGGATATCGTTTCATTTATCCCTCTCAACCTGAACGGAGTCATGAATGGTGAACCGTTTTCCGGAACTGCTTCATTCTCTGCACCGTTCGATATCATTTTTTGCCGCAACGTAATGATTTATTTTTCTGCTGCATGTCAACAAATGCTCGTGAACACGCTTCACCGCCTGCTGGTACCAGGCGGCTATCTGTTTACAGGCGATGCCGAGCCTCTCCACCTCTTTGATCATACGTTCGAAACGATCACAGGTGCGAGGTGTCTTATATACAAAAAAACGGAGATGACAAACTATGCTGAAGCCCTTTGAAGACGCAGCGCCTGCTGCACAGATACTGCATGGGAAAAGTGTCGAGGAACTCCTTCTCCTCATCGCTGACAATGAAAAGGGGTACAAGCAGGAAGCATTAGACACGTTACTCGCCATGGGTCTTGACAAGAACTATCCGGTGTTCGAGCAGGCGGTGCGTGACGATGACAATGCCGACCTGCGAAATGGCGCCATGGAAATACTGGTCAAATTCGGAGTAGATTCAACCCCGAAACTGATCAAGCTGCTGGAAGATCAGAATGAAGAGGTGAGAAATTTCAGTGCCGTCATGCTTGGCGACATCGGCAGGCGCGAAGCGGTCGGAGCGCTTATCCTGGCGCTCGGCGATCCGGATATGAATGTCAGGCACAGCGTGGCAGAGGCGTTGGGCAAGATCGGTGACCGGGCCGCTATTCCACCGCTCGTAAACTCGCTTAAAAGTGATTTCTGGCTGCAGTACGCTGCCATTAGCGCTCTTGGCAACATAGGTGATTACCAGGCTGCCCCGTATCTGCTCGAGATACTTGAAGACGAGAATTGGAGCGGCCCCGTCGTCGATGCCCTGTGCAAAATAGGAGATCCCCGCTCGCTCAAGCCACTGGCTGACATCATCCCGCAACTTGAAGAAAACCTGTGTGCTGCCGTAACGAAGGCTCTCGTGTCAATTTATCTGGGACTCAATGAAAATCTGAGGTTCAAGAACAGTCTGGTTGAATATAATAAGGCTGAATTGAAGGATATCATCAGTCGCGTTGGAATCCAGAAAATCAGGAACTTACTTACCAATTCCAAAGAAAGAGAGACCATTGAAGCAGCTATAATACTTTTGGGGTGGCTGGGAGAAACGGAGGCCATCAACGATTTTTTTGCCCATCTTAAAGACACCAGTCTCATAAAAACTGTTGAAAATGCCATTTTTTCCATCGGTATGGCCGCAATTCCTTACCTTCAGGCTGCTCTTTCTGATGAGAATGATAGCATAAAAATTGTCGCGCTCCATTCTTTGCGATGTATGGGAGAGGTTCCGGAACAAGACAAACTGGAAGGAATATTTTCCAATGCCGACAAGACAGTACAGATTGAAGCCCTGGATTCCCTTGTTGATATTCATTCGAACCAGATTCTGCCCCGTCTCATTAGTTTTTTTGTGCATGGCGATGAAGAACTCTGCCTCAAGGCATCTGAGGTTCTCGCGGGATACCATTTCGAAATTCTCCGTGAATTGCTGAACTCCATGACCGGGTCGGCAGATGCTGAAAAGAGGAGAAGGGCTGCCCTGCTATTCGGTCAACTGGTAAAATGCGGAGATATAAGTCTTATTACAACTCTTATTGCTGATCAGGATACGCGGGTTCGAAAAGAAGCCGTCAAGGCAGCCGGTTCTCGGAAGCTTGTCGATGCATTGCCGATGATACATCAGGCATTGACTGATCCGGACTCTGGTGTGAAGGAAGCTGCCGTAATGGCGCTTGCCGGATTCGATAGTAATTCCGTCTGCATGGAAGATATCCTGAATCTATTGGGAAAGCATGGGGAAGCGCTCGATTATGCGGTAATCAAGGCAATTGGCATCATGGGGTACGAGAAGGCGGGACCGGTACTCATGGAGGAACTTCAGAATAACACGCTCTCCGGCAACCTTGTCTACTCAATCCTGGAAACATTGGGAAAAATATCTTACAAACCGGTATCGGAGCTGATACTCCATAACTTTTTGAATCATCAGGACCTGGACATACGCCGGCTGGCCGTTGAAGTTCTCGGGAATTTCTGTGACCAAAACTCGCTTCAGGGGATTGAAGATGTTGCTCACGATCCCCATTGGAGTGTCCGCATTACCGCCCTCACGGCTCTGGTTAAAATAGCTGGTCCCCGCGAGACTCAAATAATTCTGGATGCGTTACAGGACAATGATTTTCTGGTGAGAAAACACGCAATAACCATTCTGGGTAATCTGCGTGATGTGAAAACAATTGCAGAAATAGTGAAACAATTGGCCGACAAGGAGATGAACGAATTCGCATGCGAAGCCATCCTCTGTTTCGGGCGTTCGGCTCTGCCGTATCTTCACCGGTTCATGAAAAGGGACGCTTCAATTGAAATCAGGGAAAGGATCATCGATCTGATAGGTAAGATTGGTGACAGCAGCAGTGTTGTACCGCTGATGGAGCTCCTTGAAGATCCGAATCCGAATATACGGCTGGCGACCATCGATTCACTGGCATTCTGCTTTGACAGCGTTCTTCTGAAAAAGCTGATTCATATCCGGAATTATGACGGCACCGAAGAGGTTAAAAACAGGGCAGATCTGGCTTTGAAGACGTTTATGCTGGAGAACTACTGATAATGAACAGCCACGTCAAACCTCTCATCCGACCGGATGAAATGAGGCTGTTCAAGGAGTATATTACCGAGTTATTCGGACTGGTGCTGGATAAAAACAATGAAGGACTTCTTACAAACAAGCTTCTTCCCCGGCTCGAAGGGCTAAGCCTTGCATCGTTCGCCGATTATTATGCCTATCTCAAGTATGCGCCGCGGCGTAAAGACGAGCATAAGCTTCTTCTTTCTCTTGTTACCAACAATGAAACATATTTTTTCAGGGAGGAACCGCAACTGCGTGTTCTGTCCGAAGTCGTGCTTCCTGCCCTGAAGGAGAAAAAACTGAAGTGTGGGGAGAGAAAGCTCCGTATCGTTTCTGCCGGTTGTTCCAGTGGTGAGGAGGTCTATACGCTGGCCATGCTCGTCATAGAATCTGGCTGCTTTCTCTGGGATTGGGATGTTGAAATACGAGGAGTTGATATTGATCCGCAGATTATCGAGAGAGCTAAAAGCGGAATTTACAGCGGAAGGGCTTTTCAGGCGACGCCGACCCATTATATCGACCGCTATTTCAGAAAATGTGATGAAGGATTGAAGGTAAAAGATATCCTCACCAGAATAACGCGTTTTACCGAGGGAAATCTTCTCGAGTTGGAACAGATTATTGAAGAACAGACAGTTGACATTGTCTTCTGTCGTAACGTGCTGATCTACTTTAATGACGAATCAATAAAGCGCGGTGTGCATGGTTTTGCTAATGTGTTGCTTCCTGAAGGGCACCTTTTTCTGGGACATTCAGAATCACTTTCCCGGATTACATGTAATTATATTCCAGTGAGGTTCCCCGGTGCCATTATCTACAAAAAACGGGATTGATGGTGGGCAGAATTCATCAACCGGCAGCAGAATACGGGTGCTTGTGGTGGATGATTCGGCATTCGTTCGCCGTGCAATTATCAGGATGTTTGAGCAGAGTACAGAAATTCAGATCATAGATGTCGCTTCGGATGGTGAAATGGCCATTGATCTGGTTAAAAAGCTCCGCCCGGATGTCGTCACTCTCGATGTCCAGATGCCGGTGCTCGATGGACTCCAGGCACTGGAAAGGATCATGAAAGAATGTCCTGTTCCGGTTGTCATGCTCAGCTCCCTTACCGGCAAGGGCGGGGACAAGACGTTGAAGGCACTGGATCTCGGAGCGGTCGATTTTATCGACAAAAGTTCCGCAGGCGGTTCAATGGATATTTCTGCTCTTGTCAGGGAATTGACCGTTAAGATAACGATTGCAGCCCGCATAGATTTGAAGAAACTGCTAACCGTCGAAACGTCAGGATATGTTGCAAAGACTGTATCATTAACCGCCAGAACGACAGATACCGAAGTCGTGATGATCGGCACCTCAACGGGTGGGCCGCCAGCATTGCAGGCGATTCTTACAAAAATCCCTGCAAATTATCCATGTCCCATTCTGGTAGTTCAGCATATGTCCGTAGGTTTCACCGGACCACTGGCTGAAAGACTGGACCGGCTGTGCTCCCTGCGGGTCAAGGAGGCACAGGATGGCGATAAACTAGAGGCCGGAACTGTCTATATTGCCCCGGCAGGCAAGCATTTAAAGGTCTCTCTGCGCTCCGGCAAACTGTTTGCCTGGCTGGATAACTACCCGACCGATGTGCTACACAAGCCTTCCGTTGATGTACTTTTCACCTCTGTAGCGGCCGCAATAGGCAAAAAGAGTCTTGCTTTTGTCCTCACCGGCATGGGGAGGGATGGCGCGAGCGGTGCCCAGGATATTAAAAGGGTTGGCGGGAGGGTGGTCGTTGAATCAGAGGAGACGGCAATCGTATTTGGCATGCCGAAGGCAGTCATGGAGTCGGTCAAGGTTGATCGCTCTGCGCCTTTGTACCGTATTGCCGACCTCATGCTGGAAATGATCTGATCATGAAGGTGTTTCGGCTGTATTGACGTCCTCACAAGTGCATCTTTTATATCTGTACTGAGTTACTTATGACTGAACAGGGAAAATACAAAATTCTTTTGCTGGATGATGATCTGTCGGTATTACGGAGTCTGGCCGAAATAATTCGTGCGGGAGGATATCTGGTCCATACGTATGAAGATGCTGTCAGTGCTCTGGCCGGTTTCTATGAGATCAACCCCGATGCCGTGGTTGCCGATGTTCATATGCCCGGTATGAATGGAATTGATTTTTTGGAGCAGATCCGTTTAAGTGACAGTGAAACACCGGCTATTCTCATGTCCGGATATGAAAAGCAGGGGATGGCCCGTAAAGCCATCCATTTGAATGTTCTCGAGTTTTTCCTCAAACCGTTTGAGTCCTCCACGCTTCTTGAAGCTATCGATAAAGGAATCAAGAACAGGCGGGAAGTCCAGTTTCAAAAAGAGTACCGTGATGCACTTGAGCAGGCGGTTGTGAGCAGAACCTGTGAGCTTGAGGAAACGTTAGAAGTTCAAA
>VFJM01000371.1 GCA_009886055.1 Geobacter sp.
AGCATGATCACCAAAATCAGAAACGATAACAGAACTCGCGCCGAACTTTCAAAAAACCGGTTTAATTTCAGGTCAATTGCTTCTTCTTTCCACATCTGTAAACCTCCTTATCCAGAAACCCTTGGCACTATGTACCCTTTTGCCAGAGAAGTTTGCTACCCACGCCTGGCTAGCACAACCCCGCGGCTATGGTACTGTTGATGACAACGCCGTTCACGTCCGGCAGGGTCATGGGCCGGTGGCAGGCGCCGCAACTGGTTCCATCCTGCAGTCTTGCCCAGAGCACCAGATTTTCGGAGTCGCACCAGTCGCAACACCAGAAGTAATAGTCTTCATTGAGTCTTATTTTCATATCTGTTTTCTCCTCTCTTTTTCTCTCACTATATACGGCCACTATTACAATCGTGTTGAGGTCAGATAAAGTTTTTGTGAATTCTTTTTGCCGTACAATCGCCAGGGAACAGAATTTCTACAAAATCTTATTACGTCTGTAACATGATTGTAACAATTGTATGTTACACATGATCGTGTAAAATGGGATGAATGTGAATTGTTGTGAATCAATGAGCAGGAGCCTGACATGAAGAGAGTGCTGATTATCGAGGACGAAAAGGACCTGGCCGAACTGCTGGCTTTCAACCTTGAGAAGGAAGGGTATGCCGCTACCTGCATCCATGACGGGAAGCAGGGTCTCGAACGAGCCGGAACCGATCTGCCCGATCTGATCCTGCTCGACCTGATGCTGCCGGGTCTGCTGGGGACCGAGGTCTGCAAGGCGCTCCGCAAGGATCCCCGCACTGCCCAGATTCCGATTATCATGATAACGGCAAAAGGGGACGAAATTGACCGGGTGGTCGGGTTCGAGGTCGGAGCCGACGACTATATCGTCAAACCGTTCTCCATGCGCGAGGTGGCCCTGCGGGTCAAGGCGGTCATGAGGCGCTTTGAGCATGAGGCACAGCCTCCATCTTCTGACCTTTTTTCAATAGGTGATATTGCCATCGATAAGCAGCGCCATACTGTTACCAGTGCCGGGCGCGAGATTGAGCTGACCAGCACCGAGTTCAAGCTGCTGCTTTACCTGGCGGAGAAAAAGGGACGAGTGCAGGGACGTGAAAAGCTGCTGCAGAATGTCTGGAGCTACAACAATGCCGGTGATACCCGAACGGTTGATACGCATGTGACGCGTCTTCGCAGCAAACTTGGTACACCGGGCGATATCATCAAGACCGTCCGCGGTTTCGGCTACAAGATCGAGGAGTAACTATGGGATTCCGAACCAAGCTGGTGCTGTCCTACATCTTCCTGATAGCGTTGAGCACCGGAAGTTTTTATCTCTACTTCAGTTATTCCATGCAAAAAGGAATGATTGAAGAGAGCCGGGCCAACCTGACCGGCCAGATTCAGCTGGTTCGCCTGCTGGTGATGAGTGACAAGCGGGTTACGCCGCCGCAGCAGCTTGCGGCATCGATTGGAGCTGCAATCAAGGCAAGAGTCACTCTAATTGCGCCGGATGGTACCGTTACCGGTGATTCGGATGTGGGACAAGGGCAATTGGCGCAGATGGAAAATCATCTACAACGCCCCGAGGTGCAGGAAGCACTGAAAAATGGAAGCGGAAGTGTCCAGCGCTATTCCGACACCCTGCGGACCTCGATGCTCTACTCTGCCGCAACCTACGGCAGCGGTACGGTTGACGGCGTCATTCGACTTGCCATGCCGCTTGAATATCTGGCTTCTGCCCGGAGCACCCTGCACGGCATTGTTGGAGGGGCAACAGCCGTAACG
>VFJM01000145.1 GCA_009886055.1 Geobacter sp.
ATACCAGACCACGCACAATGTCGGCGGCGCGATCATGGGTGAGAATCCTAGGAGCAGCGTGGTCAATCGCTATTTGCAATCCTGGGACGCACACAATGTGTTCGTAATGGGTTCGAGCGTCTTTCCGCAGAATATCGGTTACAACCCGATGGGTTTGGCGGGCGCTCTGGCATACTGGTCCGCCAGGGCCATTCGTACGGTCTATCTGAAATCGCCCGGACCGTTGGCTTGAGCGCGGATTGTTCAACGTGATAACGCCCGAACAAATTGCACTGCTTTCTCGTCGCGCTGGCTCGGTCATTGCCGCAGCGTTCGCTACCGTGCTGCTTGCGGCCTGCCTGGTAGCGCAAGCCGCACCCGCCTTGCAGGAACTGGTGCAGCGCGGCGCCTATCTTGCGCGTGCCGGAGATTGCAGCGCCTGCCATACTGCACAAGAAGAAGATCCGTTTGCAGGAGGGTTGCCGATAAGCACGCCGATCGGGATGATTTATTCGACCAACATCACTCCGGAACTCGAAACCGGGATCGGTCGCTACAGCATGGACGATTTCGTGAAGGTCATGCGCGAAGGAGTGGCAAAGGACGGGCACCGTCTCTATCCGGCCATGCCCTATACGTCCTACGCCAAGCTGTCGCAGGAGGACCTGTTTGCGCTCTATGCCTACGTCACGCAAGGGTTGGAGCCGGTGCGCAATCCCAATCGCAGGACGCATTTAAGCTGGCCGCTCAGCATGCGTTCCCTCATGGCGGTCTGGAATGGGCTCTATTTCAAAAAGGGCGAATACGTCGCCGATCCGGATAAAAGCGCGTCGTGGAACCGCGGCGCCTATCTCGTGCAGGGTCTGGGGCATTGCGGCGGATGTCACACGCCGCGAGGCTTTGCCGGTCAGGAGAAAGCGGACAGCGAACAGAGCGGCAGACTCTATCTCGCCGGTGCCTCGCTGGACAACTGGCATGCATCTCCCTTGACGGGGGATGTCGAAACCGGGCTGCACGCCTGGTCGAAAGACGAGATCGTCGAATCCCTCAGAACCGGCCGCACCTCGCGCGTCGCGGCGATAGGTGTCATGGCCGAAGTGGTCGGCAAGAGCACCCAGTATTTGACCGATCAGGATCTGATGTCGATTGCCGAATACCTTAAATCGCTACCGGCTTCCAATAACGATGGGCAGGGCAATGCGGCTTCAGCCAGGCAAGCGAGCGATGCCACCGCAGCAACGCAAGCGCTGCGTGCGGGCGATACGGGCATGCGTGGATCGCGCGTCTATCTGGACAATTGCAACGCCTGCCATCGCTCGGACGGCTCAGGCGCAAAACGGACCTTCCCGAACCTGGTAAAAAACGAAGCGGTCAACGCTAACGACCCGATATCACTGATTCACATAGTGCTGGATGGATCATCCATGCCGTCAACGCAAACGGCGCCGACCGCGTTCGCCATGCCTGACTTTGAATGGCGCTTGAGCGATGCGGAAGTGGCGGATGTACTCAGTTTTGTCCGCGGCAGCTGGGGCAATCATGCGGCTGAGGTCAGCCCCGACGAGGTCGGCCGCGTTCGCAAAGCCCTCGCTATCAAAAAGACAGCGCGGTAACCGTGCTGTTACTGCTGACTGCAGTCTGGGGATAAACTGCGGCTGATGCGGATATCATAGTGATTGGTGCGGTCCCTGTGGGGATGCTCGCGGCGTTGCTTAGGGTTTGCAGACGCAGAACTGGCCGGACAAGTTTCGAAAAGGAACTGAAATTATGAAATTGCTTTTGATGCTGGACAACTTCTTTCCGGACATGCGCCTGAGGAATACATCGGACAAGGAAAAACTGGAACTCGCGGATGTGGACGTGAATCAATTTCGGCGGACCGTCCGGCAATTCAAATTGATAAACTATATGTTCAGCGCGAGCAGCAGGTTAATGCGTGAGCATTTTTTCAGTATCATGGAACAGGAACCGGATCGAACGTACACCCTTCTGGACGTCGGGGCCGGTGGTTGCGATATCGCCGTATGGGCTGCGCGCGAAGCGCGGCGACGTGGTTTACAGCTGAACATTACCGCGCTGGACAATGATGCGCGCACCCTCCCCCTCGCGTCTCAAGCAACCCGGAACTACCCCGAAATCCGCTTTGTTGAGGGGAATGCGCTGGACTTAAACCGATTGGGTCCTTTTGATTTTGTATTTTCAAACCACTTCCTCCATCATTTAGCCTGGGATGATATCAAGATATTCCTGGAGAGCATCATTCCCCAGACCCGGCTAGCTTTTGTGATGAATGACCTCAAAAGGTCGAACTGGGCATACCTCGGCTTTACGATTTTCAGCTGGCTCTTTACCCCCGGGAGTTACCATTTTTATGACGGGCGTTTGTCCATAAGGAGAGGTTTTCTGCCCGATGAACTCCGGAATTTCATACGCAGCAATTTCCCGGACAGAGATATTCAGGTAGTAGAGACGTACCCGGCCAGGAGTGTCTTGGTTCATTCAGCTCAAAAGACTCACTTTTCCAATAACCGGCAATGACTTAACGGATCCATACTGTATTGCGCCCGAAGAGGGGAATGCCGATATACCCGCGCAGTTCCAGCCGATCGGGTGACGCCAGATGGATCTTGCCCCGGTAGGTCTTACCGCTTTTCGGATCGTAGCAGGTCCCGTTTCCCCAGGTGTTGTCACCTTGTTCGGTGAACCCGCTCAGTATCTGCAGACCGAGTACCGGCCGGGTTCTTAGTGCCGGATCAGGGTTTTTCCGGTCAATCACCTGGGTGCCGACCTGGCCATCGCCAGTATCGAAATATTTCGGGTTCTTCAGCCAGACTATTTTTCCGCATACCTTTTCTCCACACATGAAGATTTCGACCTTCGACTCATCCCCCTCGGTTCTCCATATCCCGAGAATATCCCCTGGCCCAATGCCGAAGGCGGTTGTCGCCATCAGCAGAATTATCGCGACGTATGTTAAAACTTTCATGGTTTTTTCGGTGAACGCGCTTCGATACCCCATAGCGTGCCCGAATATAACTCTTCGAAGGCATCAGAGTAGAGCTCCAGCATCTCCGACTGAAAATTCTTGTCCATCTTCACTGCCTTCTGTGTCCAGGCAGCACAGTATCCGCAAGCCGAACAGTCGGTTGTTCGGCAGTCGATCTCCCTCATGCCGGCAAGGAATCCGTCGAGTTCCTTATTGTCGATATATACGGGATCCCATTCCATCGCAGAAAGCAGGCCACGTTTCTCGGCAAGTTTCTTCAACTTCAAGAGCTCGGAGGTCTTCACGATGCCGGGTCTGAAAAAATACTTTAAAAACGTCCATACGTTTCCCGGCCCGCCAACCCCGGCACCAGAGTTGTCCTTATATCCATACGGCTGTATCAATTCCAGCAGATTCCCTTCAAAGCGCCCCTCGGAGTAGGCCCTGACCCTCTTCGCCATCACGGATGTGGGCGCGCCCCGTTCCAGTATCTTGAAAGAGGTAAAACCCATCTCCATATACGTACCCAAATCCTCGGGTCTGATGAACTCCGAACGAAGGTAGTTGGATGGGTCTATCAGTTTTTCCGCAGAGCATCTGAGTGCACAGTAGTCTATCATGAAGCCGCGACTTGCGTGCCCCTTCTGGGATGCGTGGGAGAGGTTGACCATGTGGTGTCCCGACAGAGGGCAAAAGATCTGGCAGTTGGAGTTGGCGATCAGCTGGAGTTCCAGTTTCACTGTTTTCCTTATCGCCTTCA
>VFJM01000171.1 GCA_009886055.1 Geobacter sp.
CACGACGATCCTGTCAACCGGCTCCGCAACCACTTCACCGACAATCGCGGCGGAGTCGACCCCCCTCTCCTTCAGCGCGGCGACGAGCCGTTCCGCCGCCTCGGCCGCAACCGCGATCAGCAGCCCGCCGGAGGTCTGCGGGTCAAAGAGGAGGTCCTGAACCCTCTGGGACACCCCGGTGCCGAAATCGACAAAAGCCCCCCTGAAATTCCTGTTGTTATACGCTCCGGCGGGGATCAGACCCATGGCGGCCCATTCCAGCGCCTCGGGGTACATCGGCACATCTGCGGCTCTGATGCGCACCCCGTGTCCCGAATCCACGACCATCTCGGCCAAATGCCCCAGAAAACCGAAGCCGGTGATGTCCGTGCAGGCGTGTACCGAAAACTCCCCCATGATCAGGGCCGCGTCCCGGTTCAGGGTCGCCATGGCCCGCGTGACCCTGTCGGTCAACGCCTGGTCGGCAATCCCGGCCTTGATCGCGGTGGAGATGATCCCGGTCCCGAGCGGTTTGGTGAGGATCAGGAGGTCTCCGCTCTGCAGGTTCCTCTTTGTCAGGATGCGGTCAGGGTGGATGTACCCGGTCACCGACAGGCCATACTTCAGTTCGCTGTCCTCCACGGTATGCCCGCCGACCAGCACGACCCCCGCCTCCCGCATCTTGTCCAGCCCCCCCTCGATAATCGAGCGCAGGATCGAGATATCCATGGTTTTTGAGGGGAAGGCGACAATGTTCATCGCGGTCTTCGGGATCCCCCCCATCGCGTAGATATCGCTCAGGGCGTTGGCGGCGGCGATCTGCCCGAAGCTGTAGGGATCATCGACCATCGGCGGGAAGAAATCGAGCGTCTGCACCAGGGCGAGGTCGTCCGAGACCCGGTAGACCCCGGCATCATCGGCATGAACAAGACCGACGAGGAGATTCGGGTCCACGGGAAGGTCGAGCCCGCAGAGCGCCCGGTCCAGGTCGCCCGGAGAGAGTTTGGCGGCGCACCCCGCCCCCTTGACGGTCTGGGTGAGTCGAATGGGTTCGATGGTCATGAAAATGGCTCCTGATATATGGTGAACCGACAGGTTCTGCTGCTCTGCTAAGGATGGCGCCCGATCAGGGAACCTGCGCAGATTGCAGCAACATTAACAATAGTCCCGGTCAATATCATCGGAAAGCGTCCTCAGATACGCATACATGTACGTAACGTTCCAGGGTTTTGGTGGATGTACACGAATTTCCGGGAGCCGGCCACCAAAGCAACAGCGCACCATGCTCCTTTGACGTTCAAGTGCGCCATATGGTTTTGGTTGGCCGTAGAAAAGGCTCCTGATGCCTTTACATGCGACTTTACACAAGCTGTTATTATTAACAGAATTCGGCGGTCACATCCATAAGATTCAGCTATGATCCAGAGCGGGGAACAGGCGGGAAAAACGATTGGAAGGGGTTATACGCACCGGGATATTCAATGCAAAGCGGTCGTGCCATAATGATCTTAATTGCTTGCCAGGATTTTCATCAGAGCATAACAAAGAAATTATTAATTGTACTGTGTTGGTAGACCCAATGTTTTCCTCAGGAGGCAAAAAAGAGACAGACTGAAAAATAAAACAGCCTGTCTCCCCCTTTGCTTATTCAGCGTTCACATCAACTACCTCTTGCCTTACGGGGCAGTAATGGTATTTGCGATTAATGTAACCGCAGTCTGTGCCAACGCCCTGCCGCTCAGTTTTGCGCCGGTATTCATCGAAATCAGTGTTTGACTCAATATGATTCCCTTGACGTCAGCCGCCGTTCCAAAGGTCGCTTTGCCGGATACCTGCCAGAATATGTTCTTGGCCTGTGCACCGCCGACCAGGGTAACCATGGCGCTGTCGTTCACAAGCATATCTCCGGCTATCTGGAAGATCCATACATCATTTGGACCACCTGCGATAGTAATGCCGGCATTTGTGACTAAAACTCCTGTGCCCCATTTGTAGAGGCCGGGAAGAAGTGTCCGCCCGCTGATATCTCCGCCGCCCAGTTCTATGAAATTAGGTGATGTTCTTCCGGCGGCGTCAGTGAACGCGGTTTCCATGTCACTTATAGCTGTGGTCATTTTAGTAGGAGTAGGCGGAGCATAGTCGGCTGCGTATATTTTTTCGGTCACTAAAGACGATGTTGAAAATGTATTCGTGGGATCCGCGATCAGTCCAAATCCCGTCATGGCTGTCGCGGCGATAGGACTAACTCCCATATCTCCAACAACTGTGGTGGTTCCAGTGGTAGTGATCCCTGTTTCTGTCAAAATCACAAATTCTCCGGCTGTTCTAAGGTTTACCGGCTTGGGACCTGCTGCGGATGCACTTGCGGCAAAGAGAAGACCACTCAGAATTGCCATGCATACAAGATGAGCTTTTTGTTCCTTAATCGTTTTCATTAAATCCCCTTTTAAATAATTATTAAATTTAAAATTATTTATTACTAACTCGTCTTGTTATTACTAACCATCTAGGACGTATCCCTCCCCATTTTTTCACCTCCTTAAAAAATGTAGCACTTCGTTCAGTTAGATCGCTCTCCCATAAAAAAATAAGAACTTACTTTTGGGTGAGATGACCACGATCATAGAATTTTCAGAAGCAAATAGTCCGCCAATAACCTTAGACTAATCAGAAGGGTAATTTATTAATTAATAACAGGCCATTAGGCTAACATTAAATATATTATATAATCTGAAATGATTCGTATGGCCTCAGTATCTGGCGGAAACCACAACATATTGAGGGGCATTTGTGTGGGAGAGGAAACTTGGGGGGAGGAAGGGGAAACGGGGGAAGCTCATTATTTATTCAACGCCTGTGAACCGACATGGGACTCTGCCGCTGATTGGTTAGGCCTTGCCGTCATCTCATTTCACCTATGTTTAGAGATCTGAAACGACGCATGTCCCTTTAGAGCAGACCACTTGAGCATCCTTTTTCAGTTTCGGTATCCACTCCAGAACCTTGTGCCGAATTTCTTCACGACGTTTGGAGGACAAGCCCCGAATGTATTTTGCATCGTCTATAAACCACGCCCCCCGATAGCGCCCCATCTCTTCAATAGCGGCCTCATTACTTATACCCTCAATAAGCACCCTGTAAGCAGCTGACATTACACCGGTTCTATTTACTCCGGCACGACAGTGGACATAGACAGGTTTCGGCTGTTGGCTGACGATCGCGAGGAAATGAGCGACATGGTCATCTACTATTGCTGGAGCCAGTATGGGGAGCGGCTCCCAATCATGTATCCGAAAGTAACCAACCTCGTAGTTTTTAGTATTCGTCACGGCGGCGTGAGCAAAGGCGGGCTTGTCATCAAGAATCAGCTCAAGGTTCACCACTGTTCTGACGCCGTGTTGAATAAGCCACGCGGCACCGTCTTTGTCCGGCCTGGCCCCGCGCCAAAGCACGTTTGGCGTTACCACGCAGAAATTTTTAATTGCAGAGCCGAGATTGTTCGAGCACTCTCCGGCGATACTTTGCTTTGCTACAGATGCACAACTACACATCGGGAACAAAAGCAGCAGCGTGAATGTGAGACGACATCTTCGAGCGAAGCTAAACGAGCACATACTGTTCCTTATCGATGCCGAACGGCTGCAGGCTTTGCATGCAGCGAAGCGAACTCGGCATCAGCCGATTGTTATCCAAATTTCAGGCTGCTTCTTTAAGCATGAAATCTACATGCAGAGCATCAAACGGGAAAACGATTTGGCCGGCGTCTGTTTTTTGCAGTATCCCGACATTTAACAAAGCATGCACATCACCATGTACAGCTTTCACATCCCTTCCCAAGCGGCGTGCCAGCTCACGAATAGTCATTGGTCCTGAGCCGGTCATGATGTTCAGTACTTCCCATCGCTTTCCGGAGAGCACCTTGAATAACAGTGCGGGCGACTCGAAACTGATGATGTCCCCTTGTGATTCACCCTCAAATGCTCTTAAAAACCTTCTGTTTGTACTTTCTCGAGAAGAAACATCCAATGTCACTGTACGCATATCAATACCTCCATGTATCTACGTCGATCCAGAAATCGTCAAGCAAGGCTTTCGGTGAAGTGAAATCATATGGAATTTCATCGTGGCCGACATGCTTATGATCGCCCTTGCCAGCCTCGTTGTCGTAACGCAGCACACAAGATCCGCTCACTACCAGCGCAAGCCGATATTTGAAGTTGTGGCAACTACCAGGAAGCGGTAAAGGCAGGCGCCAAACTACCATTTCAACGAAGGCTGTTTCGGATAGTATGTGCCGCTCACTGAGCATTAGTTTTGCGTCCATGTTGGAGATTGTAACAACGGGCCAGTGCGTTGTCAAGCACGACAACAC
>VFJM01000217.1 GCA_009886055.1 Geobacter sp.
CCCCGCAAGCGAGGGTGGCAGTCGCTTCGGCATCGTCCTTAACGGTTCACCGCTCTTCACCGGCGGCGCCGGATCAGGCGAGAGTGAAATCCGCCGCTATGTGTTGGAGAATGATCTACTGGAGGCCATCATCGGCCTGCCGACCGATATGTTCTACAACACCGGCATTTCCACCTATGTCTGGATCGTCAGCAATCGCAAGCCGGAGCAGCGCAAGGGTAAGTTGCAGCTGATCGACGCTTCAGCCTTCTGGCAGAAGATGCGCAAGAGCCTCGGCAGCAAGCGCAAGGAGATGTCCGACGAGCATATCGCAGAGATCACCCGTCTGTTTGGTGAGTTTCTGGCGACACAAGACGAAGAAAAACCGATCAGCCGCATATTCAGCAATAGCGCTTTTGGCTACCGTACCATAACGGTGGAACGACCACTGCGGGATGAACAGGGAAAGATCGTTCTTGGGAGCAAAGGGAAGCTGAAGGGAAAGCAACAGCCGGACAGTAGCTTGCGTGATACGGAGAATGTGCCGCTAGCCGAGGATGTGAACGTCTACTTCAAGCGCGAGGTGCTGCCTCATGCGCCGGATGCCTGGATTGACCTTGAAAAGACCAAGGTAGGTTATGAGATCCCCTTCAACCGGCATTTCTATGTATTCCAGCCACCGCGTGAACTGTCTGCGATTGATACGGATCTGAAACTGTGCACTGACCGGATCTTGGCGATGATCAAGGGGTTGAGCGCATGAGGACTGAAGTGTCTAGAAAATCCTTGCGAACTACTTCCAACAGCGCTATAACTCTAATCAACAGTACCTCTGACGCATTCCGTAAGATCTGCGCACCATCGGGGGTCATAAATAATCATAAAACCCTCCAAGCCTCTCTAGCAGTTTTTTGCCGTGACGCTCAAACCGGGGGGTTACTTTTTGGAAACGGACCCGCCATGCCTCTCAACGATGCACACTTTGGCGGGTGTTTTTCGTTCTGGGGGTGCTCATGACGAAGTTGACCAAGCAGCACGGGGCGGAATTCCCGGAAATTCTACATATTATCAAAGAAGGTCGATCCCGTGCTTTCCAGGCCGTAAATATTGCACTGACAGAAACCTACTGGGCTGTTGGTGGTTATCTGTCACGCAAGGTTACGGAGTCCGGCTGGGGAAAGGGTGTTGTACTTGAGTTGGCGGCATGGTTGTTAGCTAACGCCCCGGAGGTCAAGGGGGTCTCCGCTCAAAACCTCTGGAGAATGAAGCAGTTCTTTGACGTTTACTCTGTGAATGAAAAACTCTCGGCACTGCCGAGAGTTTTGTCCTGGACACACCACTGCATTTTGTTGGCGCAATGTAAGACCTCTGACGAGCGTTATTTCTACGCAGCATCTGCAATACGGGCAGGCTGGTCAAGTCGGCAGCTAGAGAACGAAATACGCCGCAGCTCTTTTGAACGCACAATGCTGGCGGATCTGAAACTCGCACCACCGGCACGAGAATTACATCAGGATGTTACCGGCACCTTCAAAGACACCTATCTGCTGGACTTTCTTAATCTCCCTGATCCGCACCTTGAAGCCGATTTGCAGACAGCACTGCTACAGAACCTGCGTAAGTTCCTGCTGGAGCTTGGAGATGGATTTGCCTTTGTTGGTGAAAAAGTTCGTATCCAGGTGGGAAACCGGGATTTTGAGCTTGATCTTCTCTTTTACCACCGCGACCTGCAATGTCTGGTAGCGTTTGAACTGAAAACAGGCCAGTTCGAACCGTCACACCTTGGTCAGCTCTCTTTTTATCTGGAAGCTCTGGACCGAGATCGCAAGCGGCCCCACGAAAACCCCAGTATCGGAGTGTTGCTCTGCCGGCGCAAAGATGATGAGGTAGTCGAATACGCTCTGAACCGTCATCTATCCCCGGCCCTGGTAGCCGAATACGAAACCAAGATGATACCCAGGCAGCTCCTGCAGCAGAAACTGCATGAATGGCGCGAAATGCTGGAAGCTCATCAAGTATCCGACGAGGTGGAGCCATGAGCTTTCCGCGATACGAGCGCTACAAGGAGAGTGGGGTTGAGTGGCTGGGGGAGGTGCCGGAGGGGTGGGAGGTGAAGCGACTCAAACGCAACTTTCGCCTGCTCACGGAAAAAACTGATCGCCGTGAGCATCCGGTAGCACTTGAAAACATTGAAAGTTGGTCAGGTCACTTCATTGAGACAGAAACTGAATTTCAAGGTGACGGGGTGGTTTTTAATGCAGGCGACGTTCTTTTCGGAAAACTTAGACCTTATCTTGCAAAAGCCATGCTTGCCGATAAATCTGGTGAAGCGGTTGGTGATTTTCATGTAATGCGGCCTTCCCCTGGTGTAGCTGGTAGATTTGCACTCTATCAGATCCTCAATCAGGATTTCATTTCCATCGTGGATGGATCAACCTTTGGCGCAAAAATGCCTCGGGTCAGTTGGAATTTTATGGCCAATCTGATGCAGGCAATCCCTCCCCTCCCCGAACAACAAACCATCGCCGCCTTCCTCGACCGCGAGACCGGCAAGATTGATGAACTGGTGGCGGAGCAGGAGCGGCTGATTGCGTTGTTAAAGGAAAAACGTCAGGCGACCATTTCCCATGCCGTGACCAAGGGACTGAACCCGGATGCGCCGATGAAGGATTCGGGGATTGAGTGGTTGGGTGAGGTGCCGGAGGGGTGGGAAGTAAAGCGGTTTAAATCCCTGGTCAACAGCATCAAGGCCGGCCCTTTCGGTTC
>VFJM01000151.1 GCA_009886055.1 Geobacter sp.
GGCGCCGCCGGTGAAGAGCGGTGAACCGTTAAGGACGATGCCGAAGCGACTGCCACCCTCGCTTGCGGGGCGCATCTTGGCAATCAGGTGGAGCAGGAACAACATGGAACCGTCGGAAACGCGCGGTAGGCCGGGACCGAAACGGCCATTGAACCCTTGGCTCTCATGCTCCTTGCGGATTTCCTTTTCAACCTTCTTCCATTCCACGCCGAACGGGGGATTGGAAAGCATATAATCGAAGGTCCGGTGCGGGTGGCCATCGTCCGAGAGGGTATTGCCGGCAACAATATTGGCAACATCCTGGCCTTTGATGAGCATGTCGGCCTTGCAGATGGCGTAGGATTCATCGTTCAACTCCTGTCCGAACATCGTCAGACGGGCTTGCGGATTCAGCTCAACCAGATGTTCTCCGGCGACTGACAGCATCCCGCCGGTTCCGGCTGTAGGATCATACATGGTGCGGACCACACCCGGCTTGGCCAGCATGGCGTCATCCTCGATAAACAGAAGATTGACCATCAGGCGGATAACTTCACGGGGGGTGAAGTGCTCTCCGGCGGTCTCATTGGAAATCTCGGCGAACTTGCGAATCAGCTCTTCAAACACCAACCCCATCTGTCCGTTGCTGACAACCTCCGGGTGCAGGTCAATGTTGGCAAACTTCTCGGCTACCTGGTACAGCAGCCCGGATTTGGCCAGACGCTCCACCTGGGAATGGAAATCGAAGCGTTCGAAGATGTCGCGCACCTCCGGAGAAAATGCCTGGATATAACTGAACAGGTTCTCGCGGATATGATCCTGATCCCCCAACAGTTTCTTCAGATCAAGTTGTGAAATGTTGTAGAAGCTCTGCCCCGCCTTGCGCAGTAGGAATGGTTCAGGATTCAGGTCGGCTTTCAGCTTGTCGGCATACTCGGCAAGCACGGCTTCTTTTGTCGGTTCCAGCACGCAGTCAAGACGGCGCAGAACGGTGAAGGGGAGGATGACCTTGCCATAGTCGGATTGTTTGTAGTCGCCGCGCAGAAGATCTGCAACGGACCAGATGAAGGATGAAAGGGCTTGCTGGTTCATGGGGGTTCTTTCGGTCAGATGAGGTAAGGGTGATGCACTGTATAGCAAGGATTAAAAATATTCAAGCACAACGGCTTGCGATCGTTGCCGTAAGCCGTTGTGCTTGTACCTACTTCATCAATATTTTTAAAGCCTGCTTCAGAAGCCCTTCCACCGAAACATCTCCCGTTGCATCCAGCCCAGCCAGCGCTTTTCGTATGTATGGTTCTTTATAGCCAAGGTTGAGCAGTGCTGAAAATACGTCTTCTGCAACGTTATCGGCCGGCATTACGCGGGGATCAGCAGCGGGAAGGGACGACAAATCGAGTTTGCCTACCTTGTCTTTCAGCTCCAGCACCAGGCGCTCAGCGGTTTTTTTTCCGATGCCGGGGATGGTTGAGAGCTTGCCAAGATCGCCCTGTGCCAGTGCCTGAGCCAGCGGGCCGGGCTGTATGTTCGAGAGGATATCGCGGGCAAGTTTGGGTCCGACGCCCGAGACGGCGATCAGCAACTGAAAGAAGGACTTTTCCAGTCGCGTACGGAACCCGTAGAGCAGTATCGCATCCTCTCTGACGCTGGTGTGGATGTGCAGCGATGACGTTCCCCCCTCTTCAGGGAGCTCATAGTAGGTCGAAAACGGGATGTGAACCCGGTAACCGACCCCCTGTACGTCGAGGATGATATGGTCGGGCGATTTGTGGGCGATTTGACCGGTCAGTAGTGCAATCATAGCTTCATGTCTCTCCAGGATGTTTTTTGCCGTTTCGTGCCGGCATGGGCAGCGGATATCTGTTTGAGGCCGTATGAGTTGATATGGCAGATTGCGACTGCAAGAGCGTCAGAAGCGTCAGCCTGGGCGATTTCCGGTAAGCCGAGCAATGCCTTGAGCATTTTCTGCACCTGCTCTTTTTCGGCTCGCCCCTGACCTACGACTGCCTGCTTGACCTGCAGTGCGGTGTATTCTGCGACCGGCAAGCCGCAATGAACCGCCGCGACAATGGCGGCTCCGCGAGCTTGACCCAGTTTGAGGGCACTCTGGGGGTTGGTCGCAAAGAAAATGTTCTCGACAGCGACCTGATCGGGATTATACCGGGTGATAATCTCCAGAAGGCCGTCAAAGATCTTTTTGAGCCGCCCCGGGAAGTCGGCGGCTGTATCGGTGAAAATGGCGCCATTGTCTATGTGAACCAGGCGATTACCCACTTTTTCTACAATACCGTAACCGGTAATGCGTGAGCCGGGGTCTATGCCGAGGACAATCATGGTGCGGCTCCTTTAGCTCAAACCCTGAAAAGCAGGATAAGTACGTTAACGAAATCATTTCTGCAAAAAAAAATTGCAGAAAGCATTTCTATCGTACTAAAAGCGCAGAAAATTACTTCTAACGTACTAAAAAAAAGGCGCCCAATTATTGGGCGCCTGGTGCAGAAAAAATTACGGAGCCTGGCTCTACTTGCGCAGAACTTTGATGACGGCTGAGAAATCCTCTTCTCCGAGACCGGCGTCGACTCCTGCCTGATACACCTTGCTGGCCGATTCAGCCGCCGGCAGGGTCAGGCCGACCAGCCTGGCTGCATTCATGACCATATGCAGCTGGTCGTTGACATATTTGAGGGCCAGGCTACGGGAGAAGTCACCACGAGCCATAGCGCGCCCCTTCTGGTGAAACAGTGGCGATGCGACACCGCGCGTATCGAGTACTTCCAGAATCTTGTCGGCGTTGAACCCCATTTTCTCCCCGAACACCAGACCTTCTGCCAGTACCTGAACAAGCTCGGCCTGCACCAGATTAACGATAAACTTCATCTTGGTGGCATCCCCGATCTTGCCGACATGGATCGTGTTAAGTCCGAAAAACGAGAACGGTTCACGGCATTTGCCCGCTAAAGCCGGGTCTCCCGCGGTAATGATCGTCATGAGGCCATTGACCGCGTGGTCTTTGCTCCCCCACACCGGCGCATCCAGGTACAGCACGTTCTTCTTTGCACATTCTTCAGACAGTTTCATCGTTGTTTCAAGAGAATGTGACCCCATGTCAGCGAGAATAGTTCCGCTATCGATTCCTGCCAGGATACCTCTATCGCCAAAAAAGAGCGCTCCCAACTCATCGCCTTCGGGAACGATAGCGATGACAAGATCACGCCCCTTGGCCGCTTCGAACGCTGAAGAAGCACCCTTTGCCCCCGCTGCAACCAGTTCCTGTACGACCGCCAGTTCAGTGTCAAACACGGTCAGTTCATAGTTCCCCTTGGCCAGATTGGCAGCCATATGACGTCCAACAGTACCAAGACCGACAAAACCGATTTTCTGTAACATGCGATACTCCTGTAGGTGGCTGTAATTTAAAATAATGTTTCAATTTATATGAGTTTTTGTCTGCTGGCAATGATCAAATACTATGGGCACTGTATTTTTCAGTTTTTGGTATCAGCGGGACGCATTGACACCAACCCGCTCACATGCTCCCGCTACTCTGCAGCTTGAACAACGAGGCGAAACCGGGTGACAATGGTTCTGACCGAATGCGACCAAGAGGTCGTTAATCTCGATCCAGTACTCGGGAGGGAGTTGACGTCGCAACACCATTTCGGTCTCTTCAGGGTTTTTCGTAGAAACATAGCCCCAGCGGTTGCATATACGGTGAACGTGGGTATCTACGCAAATCCCTGGTTTGCCAAAGCCGAGGGTCATGACCAGATTGGCGGTTTTACGCCCGACCCCCTTAAATTTCAGTAGTTCATCGATTTCGTCCGGCACGTTCCCATGATAGTCATCCACCAGCCTCCGGGAAAGCAGGGCAATCTGTTCCGCTTTGGTGCGATAAAACCCGGCTGGATAGATCAGTTGCGAGATCTCATCAGCTGAGAGTCCCGCCATCTCCTCAGGTGTCTTTGCCCGTGCAAAAATCCGTGCAGAAGCCTGAGCAGTTATTTCATCTTTGGTCCGCAGCGAGATGATACAGGAAACCAGGACCTTGAAGGGGCTGCCGTTACACTGGGCAACGATGGTAACCGCGGGAGTCTGCCAGTTTTTGTATTCTTCGCGCAGAATCGCTATAACGGTATGTATCTCGTCAGGTTTCATCGGTTGAATTCTATCCTAAGCAGGTTTTCTCTGCAATAGCGGTTTTACTTTTTTGTCGAGGCGCGCTAGTATGCTCATCATGAATATTGACCTGCATATACACTCCAGTTACTCAGATGGCGCCTTTACTCCATCTGAACTTGTTGCTCTTGCCCGAAAACAGGATGTGTGCGTCATCGCTATCGCCGACCACGATTCAGTCGCCGGGGTTGAGGAAGCGGCTGTTGCGGGGGGTGCCGCCGATGTTGAGGTTCTTCCGGCCGTTGAACTTTCGGTGCAGTTTAAAGAGTGGGAAGATGTTCATCTGCTTGGGTATGGCATCGACTGCCGTGATGAAAAATTTCTGCAGAACCTTGATGGTTTCAGGCGGCGCCGCGAGGGACGTAACGATGAGATCCTCATGCGTGTGAACGACAGTCTGCGTGCTGAAGGGCGAAACGCATTGAACCGTGAGAACGTGATGGCCTTTGCCCGAGAGTCCATTGGCCGCCCGCATATTGCCCGGGCATTACTGGAACAGGGATATGCAGATTCGGTGGAAGATGCATTCCGGCGCTATCTCGTGCCCTGCAATGTGCCTAAAAGCTATTGGTTGATGGATGAGGCAATAGCCGAAATTCATCGTATCGGCGGCGTTGCCGTGCTCGCACATCCGACCAGCATATCCAAAGACACGTCAACGCTCGGCTCTGTCATAGCAGATCTTCATCTGTCAGGTCTCGACGGTATTGAGGTCTATAACAATATGGGTTGGCCGCTTGAGATTGAATTTCTGCGGCGTACTGCGGAGGACCGCGGTCTCTTAATGACGGCCGGCTCCGATTTTCACGGGATCGAAGAGGGGCTTGAAATCGGAAGAGGGCGAGAAGGTATGCACTTTGACAGCGCCCTGCTCGCCCCCCTGTATGGACGGATACGACAGATGCGACAGTAGCCGGCTACATTTTTTCCTTATACGCCTTGTAATCCACCACATGAATATCTTCAGTAACCGACGTTACCCCTTTGACTGATTTGACGATCTCTATAGCGGCTTTTTTCTGGGCCTCAGAAACGATATAACCGCTGATTGACACCGCACCTTTGTTGATCGAAGTTGTAAATGGTCGATAATCCTCTAATACAGGTGCGTTCAGGAGGGCTGTTTCGATCTTCTTTGACAAAATAACGCGATCAATTGCCGCAACTGAAGATTTGTCAGACTCTTTGAAGGAGGGTTCTTTGGCCGCCGCAACAATACAGTCAACAATCGTCGGCGCCGAAAGGCGGGAGGTGTTAAAGGTCAAGTCATAATAATTCGGATCCTGCCAGTCACGATCAAAATAGAAATGAATGAACCCCCCCCGTTGGTGATCACTGCGGCGAATCAGCGAACGGGCCATGTCAGGATCAATCCACTCACGCTCGGCAAACCGCTCCACCCGTTCTTCGAAGTCAGCTATAAACCGGAGCCGGAGAATGTTTTTGCAATCTTTCAGTAAATCCTGGCCGCCCCGGCCATAAATGACGACATTTCCTTTGCGGGCAAGATCGAGGATGATCAGCTCGATTACATTGAGGGCTGCTGCGCGCTTGCGGTCCTCTGCCGTAACATAGGACGGTGGTTTTTCATCAACCATTTGCAGCAATTCCGGAGTCAGGCCGTGTTTTACAGCTAACGATTTGATTCGCGGCCCGTCTATAAGGGTGTATTTGAGCCTCTGGGCAACGTCCGAGGCAATCTGATAGGCTCCAGTGCCCATTTCGCGTGATACGGTAATAATTGCCATTATCTTAGCCTCCAATAAAGCGAATCAGTTTAGTCGCTTATAGCATGAAATAATTGTGCATACAAGCGGATCGTGATCGCGTTTCCAATAATCCGGCGCATTCCAAATCAAGGCGTCATCATCGTCGGCTTCTATGGACCCTGATATCGACCGCCTATTTCCTTGCTGGTGCTCTTCTTGAGGAAAGCCGATTGCTTCAGGCGTTTGCAGCGGTATCAGCGAACTGTTCCCTTCATGGTACCCCGCATCTTCACCCGGTCGCGGGTATCCGGCTGGAATATGTTTCTGCAACTATTCTGAAGTAACTGATACCGTTACCACAAGTCTGCTTTGAGTATTACCATATTGTATCTCAAGCGGTATCCTGATTGTTGATCCTTCGACGGGAAAATCTTTGGACATGAGAGTTACACGCGGCTCGACTACAGATGGATGTACCGCACTGATTATTCTTGTATCCGCCTGAGTGGCTGAATGTGGGGGGAGTGAGGAGTCCGGGGCATTGGCGGCACCAGCAAGATCCGGCTTCTCTGTGTGGCCGGCTTGTTTCTCCTGCTGTTCTTTTGCGTTAACCCGGTCAAGTACCTGACGGGAAAGAATCGTCAAGGCCTCAAGCAGTCCCTCGCCGCAGGCAGCGTTGGAACGACAGGTCGTTAGTGCGGCAAGATCAACTGCTGCTTCAATCTCCGCCACTTCATCCGGCTTATTTTCATGGGTAAAACTGTTAAGTTGGAGAACGGCGGGTGTCTCGTGAAGGCCGGTTCCATACGCTGATAGAAAATCCCGCAATTGCGACACGCTCTCGCTGGTTTCAGCTGCGTGCTCGGCCGCCGGATTAACCATGATAATAATCCCGTCAGTACCCTTGAGAGTCATCTTCCAGGTTGCCGGATTGGTGACGGTTCCGGTAAGCGTGTAGACATGCAGGCGGACACGGTACCCGTGCGGCAACGGGGTCTCGAACGGGCTGAAATCAAAGAACAGCAGGTTGTCAGCGCCAGCCGGCACACTCTTTAAATCACCGCGCAAGGAAGGTTTTATCCGTGAATAGATATAGGTGAGAGCAGTGCTTTTGCCGCTTCCAGCCGGACCGTAATAGACAATCTTGGCGTTGATCTCTTTTTTTGCATGATTAACGAGTGCCACTACAAACTCCCACCCTACTTTTTCTTGTTCAACAGAAGCCGTTTTGCCATGTTCGAGATAACCGAGGCGATATTTTTGCTTTTGGCAAAATAGGCAAGGTCCTTCTCGCCCATGGTGCCCAAATATCTGGTGGCGTTCTGAACCAGTGTCCGGTTGCTCTCAATCAGCGCTTTTCGTATCTTATAGTTTTTTATCCATTCCTTGTTGGCACAGATCAGCCGCATGATCTCATCATTCTGAATGCCTGCCTTGATAAGCGTCAGTATTTCGGCCTCGGAGATGCGCGGGTTTTTTATGACACTGCCTGAAACCAGCTTGTTCGCATCCTTCACCAGAAGCGAGCGCCACTCCTTGTCTCCTGAAAGCGCCATCTTGATCTTTTCGCCAATCCCCATAAGCTGGGCCATCTTGTATTTGCTGAGAAACTCCTCGTCATCTTTATTGACAGTATCTTCTTCCTCAAGATCTGCGCCCTCCTCGGTTTGATCCGGCAGAGCCTCCATTTCCTCCTGTTCCTCCGTATCCGCGATCATCGGCTCGCTAGGGGCCGGGTGGGTAATTGGGAAATTATGACAGAGGGTACGTACTGCATCAAGAACCAGAGGGTGGGTCTTCCCGGAATCCATGTACTCTCTGATTACCTCCTCCGGCAACTCTTCAAGGGAGGAAATGGCTGCCGCGCGGACCGCCGGTTCAGCATCTTTTGAGAGACAGAACAAAAGCATCAGCCGATCGGTCGCTTCCATGCTCTCAGCTGCGGAGCAACCGGCGAGTCTGGTCTCCAGAGGAGTCCCCGGCCGGACGTATGCCGCCACGGCCAGGGATATGGACAATTTTACTTTTCCTGACATCTGCAGGTTATTTCTGTGAGAGGGTTGCTTTTATTCCCGCACTCTTCAGCCTGCCAAGGGCAGCATCTGCTTCCTTCTTGCTTTTGAAAGGGCCAATCGACAGACTCTGAGATGGTATTGCGATGTCGACATGCTTGAGGGTTGTTGTAAAGCCGGCAGCCTCCAGGCGCTCTTTTTCAGTGCGCGCCGATTCGCTTTGCAGATATGATCCGGCATAGATGGTAAACCGGCCTCCCTGCTCAATAACAAACGCATCTGAGGTGTGACGAGTCAGCTTATCCATGGTTGACAGAGATGTAGCCCGATCAATGGATTCAGATACCAACAGACGGTTCATCGCCGTTTTTTTACGCCCGGCGGGTTTGACAATCGGTTTAAAACCGGCCTTTCGTACGCGACTCATGTCGGCTGACAGAGCCTCTTCGAGAACGTAATTCCCGACAATAAGCGACCACGAGCCGGGTCCGTCTTTTTTGGCTTGTGCGACAGTTTTCGGTTTTGCTTGACCTGCTGAAACCGGTTTTTTCACCCCCTCTTTTGCGGGGACCACCTTTTTATCGGCTACGGCAGGCTTTTTAGCTTCGGCCTTGGTAACAGCAATGTTCTCTCCCTTTTTGTCTGCAATTCGAGCCGGCAGTGGCTGCTTGTCGGCAGGTTTTACGGACACAGCTTTTTTTGGCTCCTCAATTGGCTTGGACGGAGCAGGAGCAGGAGCAGTTTTTGCTGTCGGGGCCGTTGCCGGCTTGGCAGCCGGAACTGTTCCTGCTTCAGGGGCGGTCGTTACCGCTTTAGGAACTTCAGTTTTTTCCGGTGATTTAGCATCAGGTTTGGCAGGTTCACCCTCGCGGGGTGGCAGTGGAAGTTTGTCAACCTGCGGTGCGGGAGCAGGAGCTTCGGCAGGTTTTTGCGCTTCATTAGGCTTGATCAGGCCGGTAAATAAATAGAGGTAGGCAAAACCTCCGACCAGTATCAGCAGAATGACAAGAAGAACTCCTTGCTTCTTTTTTTCGCCGGGCGCTTCCTGGTGTTGAGAGTCATCAGAATCTTTACTGAATTTGAAATTCATGAACATCCTCCATTAGTAAGTTAGAAGTCATTAGCTGCATTTGATTAGTGCGATAGAAAATTATATTGTGAACGTACTTATTCCGTTTATCGGGGTTAGGCTTAATGATTGTTATGTGTTTCTTTTTTTTCTGCCAGGGACTCGGCCACTATTTTTTGGGAAAGATGCGAAGGCACCTCTTCATAATGAGAAAACTCCATACTGAACAATCCTCGGTCGCTGGTCATGGACTTGAGATCGTTGGAATAGGCCAGAACTTCAGACATAGGCACAATAGCCCGGATAATCTGTGAATTCGCTTTGGGCTCAACGCCGACAACTTTGCCGCGCCGGGAGTTGAGGTCGCCAATGACATCGCCCATATTCTCGTCCGGCACAGTAATCTTCATGTTAGTGATAGGCTCAAGCAGGATCGGTTTGCAGAGTTCCATCGCCTTCTTGAACGCCATCGAACCGGCCACCTTGAAGGCCATTTCAGAGGAGTCTACGGTGTGAAAAGATCCGTCATAGAGGGCAGCCTTGAAGTCAACGACCGGGTAACCGGCGAGAAAACCCTCCACGCTGGCTTCCTGAATTCCTTTGTCTACAGCCGGTATGTACTGGCGCGGAATGACCCCGCCGACAACCTTGTCTTCAAAAACATACCCTTCGCCGCGCCCTGTCGGGGACATTTCAATCCAGCAGTCACCATACTGCCCGCGCCCTCCCGACTGCTTCTTGTATTTCCCCTGCACCTTGGCGGTCCCCCGGATCGTCTCAAAGTAGGGCACTTTCGGCGTCTTGAGCAGAACCTCCACACCAAACTTGCGCTTCATCTTTTCAACGATTACCTCCAGATGAACCTGTCCCATGCCGGAAAGAATAAATTCCTTGGTCAGGGGATCACGGTGCGATTCAAGCGTCGGTTCTTCCTCGATCATGCGGTGCAGTGCGTTGTGGATCTTGTCCTCGTCAGCCTTGGTTTTCGGTTCGATCGCGTATGATATGACCGGCAGCAGCTGTTTGGCCGGTTCAAAGGTGATCGGTTTGGCAGGATCGCAGAGCGTGTCGCCGGTCACGGTTTCCTTGAGTTTGGCAACGGCAACGATGTCGCCCGCAACGGCCTGTTTGATCGGCCGCTGTTTTTTCCCCTCCAGTTCGTATATCTGGCCGATTCGTTCCTCAACCCCTTTGGTGGAGTTGAACACTGTTGAATCTGAGTTGAGAACACCGGAATATACTCTGAAAATGGTGATTTTGCCGGTGTACGGGTCAGAAGTCGTCTTGAAAACCAGCGCAGAGAACGGTTCCTTCTCATCCGGAGCACGTTCGATAACCTCTTCCGTCCTGGGGTTAATGCCGGCCGCCTTCGTTCGATCCAGCGGTGACGGTAGGTAGGCGCAGACTGCATTCAGCAGGTGAGCCACACCGATGTTTGCGGTTGCTGCACCGCAGAGAACGGCGGTGAAGGTGTTGCGCATCGTGCCAACCCGCAAGCCGTCGATGATTTCGTCTTCGGTAAGATCACCATTTTCGAGATATTTTTCTGTGAGTGCATCATATGCCTCGGCAACCGTCTCGACCATCTGCTCGTGCAGACGCGCCGCTTGCTCAGCGTACTCAGCCGGAATTGCCCCTTCGGTATATTTACCCGAGCCATCTTTGGCGTAATAACACGCCTTCATTGTTATCAGATCGATAACCCCTTCAAAAGCAGCTTCAAGGCCGATCGGCATCTGAATGGCGACCCCCCGTGCTCCAAGAGTTTTTTCCATATCATCAATGGCCCGCAGGAAACTGGCCCGCTCACGGTCAAGTTTATTGACAAATGCGATGCGAGGGATTTCAAACTCATTGGCCCAACTCCAGATTTCCTCCGTCTGGGCTTTGACCCCCGATATCGCCGAGAGAATGATTACCGCACAGTCCAGGGTGCGCATGCAGGCACGGGTGTCAGCAATGAAGTTACCATAGCCGGGGGTGTCGACGATATGAATGGAATGCCCCTGCCACTCGCAATGGTCAAGCGCCGACGTGATTGAAATCTTCCGTTTGATCTCCTCCGGCTCGAAATCCATGGTTGACGTGCCATCATCAACCCGACCGAGTCGGTCGATCATTCCGGTGTCAAACAAAATCGCTTCTGAAAGCGACGTCTTGCCGGCACCACCATGCGCGATGATGCCCAGGTTGCGGATCTTGCTGGTTTCAAACTGTCCCATAGAACGGCCTCCTTGCGTGCAATATGAATTTCACTGAACTACAGCTTTCGGAGAATCACATCGGATACAACAAATCAGCGATTTCTTTCGTACAATATGCGTAAACCTTCAAGTGTCAAGTTTTCATCCACTTCATCAATTGTCTTAGACTCCGGAGCGATCAAAGATGCCAGGCCGCCGGTAGCGATCACCCGGAACTCTTCGTGGGATTCCGCCCGGATATGCTCCACAATGCCATCGACCAGACCGACGTAGCCGAAAAAAATTCCGGCTTGCATCGAGTTGACAGTGTTTTTTGCGATTACGTGGGACGGCTTGACTATATCTATCCTCGGCAGTTTGCTGGCTCGCTGAAAGAGGGCCTCCACTGAAATTGCAAGGCCGGGAGCGATGGCTCCGCCACAATAGTCCCCCTTGCCATTGACATAATCAAAGGTTGTGGCCGTTCCGAAATCAACAATAACCAATGGACATTTATGCTTTTCATAACCGGCCACGGCGTTAACAATCCGGTCGGCTCCAACTTCGCGGGGGTTGTCATACTGGATCGACATTCCCGTCTTGATCCCGGGGCCGACGACATAGGGAGTCAGATTGAAAAAATCGTGAGAAATCGCCTCCATTACGCCGGTCAATGGTGGCACGACCGAGGATATAATGGAGGCCCTGACCTCCGAAAAACCGAGCCCGGCCTGATCAAACAGGCTGTGCAGAAGCACCGCATATTCGTCCGATGTGCGGGACTTGTCGGTTGAAAGGCGCCAGCTGCGGACGAGCAGCGGACCGTCATATACTCCCAACACAATGTTGCTGTTGCCGACGTCAATAACCAGAAGCATTCAGATTACCCTCACATCCCCACAGGTGATACGGTGCAGTATGTCATCATCGGAGCGGAGCAGCATCGCCCCGTCCGAATCAATGCCGATAAAGCGGCCGCCGGTACAGTCAGTACCTGAATCGCTGACGACTACCTTGCGACCGCTGGCAGTGCAGCGTCGCTGCCACTCTTCGCGTACCGGCCCGAAACCGCGGGCCAGAAAGTCAGCGTACAGTCTATCAAGCTCGTTCAGCAGAGTGCTGATGAAACGTGAGCGATCAACCGGTCCGCCGGACTCCAGAAGAAGGGACGTGGCCGGGTGGCGCAGATCATCGGGAAACTGGTCTAAAGTCATATTCAGGTTGATGCCGATGCCCAGAATGACGAAGTTGATGCCGTCGGTCTCCGCGCTCATTTCATTTAACAGGCCGGCCACCTTCTTTCCGGAGACCAGCAGGTCGTTGGGCCACTTGATTTCAGGGGTCAGTTTCGTTGTCTGTTCAATTGCCCGTGCTGCAGCGACCGCAGAGAGAAATGTCAGTTGCGGGGCTTCATGCGGCATTATTGAAGGGCGCAATACAACCGAACAGTACAGATTGACGCCGGCAGGTGAGGCCCAGACCCTGCCACGTCGCCCCTTGCCGCCGCTCTGGGAGTCAGCCAGAACAACTGTCCCCTCAACCGCCCCATTTTCCGCCAACCGAAAGGCATCGGCATTGGTTGAGGCGGTCTCTTTTATATATTCGAGTCGCTGTCCGACTCGTGCGCTGTCAAGCTGAGCTCTTACTTCGTGCGGATCGATGATATCAGGCGAGGAGACAAGCCGGTAGCCGCGCGATGGAACCGCCTCGATACGATAGCCGACCTTTCTTAACGCAGATACGTGTTTCCAGACTGCGGTCCGCGATACGCCAAGCTCTCTGCTGAGACGCTCACCCGAGATATAGTCTGCTTCAGTGCGAAACAGGCGCAGTATGGTACCGGCTTTCTGGTGCATCGTGCTCCCTCGGTCGTTGTCTCTAGTCGAGAAGCATTGAGATGTCCATCGCCCGTGGCGAATGAGTCAATGCCCCTACCGAAATGATGTCGACACCGGTTCCTGCAATTGCCCGTACGCGTTCCAGGGTGACGCCGCCGGATGCTTCCACCTGAGCCCGGCCGCCAATGGTGATAACGGCGGTCCGCATTTCATCGAGGGTCATGTTGTCCAGCATGATGATGTCTGCACCGGCCGCGAGAGCTTCATCAACCTGGGACAGGTTTTCAGTCTCAATCTCTATTTTCAATGTATGAGGGATATAGGCCCGGGCGCGGCGTATCGCTTCGGTGATTCCTCCGGCGGCGGTAATGTGGTTCTCCTTGATCAAAACGCCGTCATACAGGCCGGTGCGGTGATTGATGCCGCCTCCGACCCGTACGGCGTATTTCTCAAGCTGCCGCAGTCCCGGGGTTGTTTTGCGGGTGTCAACGATCCGGGCCTTAGTGCCGGCGACCGCTTCGACAAAGCTGGCGGTGAGCGTCGCAATGCCGCACATTCGCTGAAGCAGATTGAGAGCCACCCGCTCTCCCATCAATAGCTGTGCGGCCTCTCCATGAACCGTGGCCAAAATGGTTCCGGCTGCCGCCTTGTCACCATCTTTCAGGCTAGCCTTGAAGCAGATCGCGGGATCGAGTGTAGTAAATACCCGGGCGGCCGTAGAGAGGCCCGCCACCATCATATTCTCTTTCGCAATCAATCTCGCTGACGCGGGGCGTTCTCCCTGAACTACCGCCAGGGTGGTGATGTCACCGGTATGAATGTCTTCAAGGAGGGCCTGCTCGATCAGACGGTCAATCATTATCATTATGGTCACCTGGCTGCAAAAGTATGATGATCTATAACACAGCGTTTGAAGCGTATCAACCGCTATGAAGAGCGATAGCAACAACAGAGTGACGGCAGCTTGAGTCGTTGGCCCGTTTCTTCAGTTCAGCGGCGACAATGTCGGCTGTAGCACGTACTGTTGGCAGAAAGATTGGCAGCGTGAAGAGAAGCAGCACGAGTAAGTATTTATTACTCAGAAGAGTCACGGAGGGTGTCATTTTTTATATCAGGCGGATGCTATAGAGCCGTTGTAATGTCTGTCGATTAAATAGCTCAATCAATAACTGCTTGACAAGAACATTTCAAGAAGACTATTGTTTTTCACTTTTAGTAAAAGTCGAGTCGTAATGTTTCAAGAAAGCATGCTTGTTTTTTAACTAAACTAAAAATGGAGATCAAAAATGGCAAAATTCAAGGATTCACTAGAATATCACTCAAGCGGCCGCAAAGGCAAGATAGAAGTAATTTCCACCAAACCATGCCAGACGGCTGAAGACCTTTCAATGGCGTACTCGCCCGGAGTTGCAGAGCCTTGCCTGGCAATCCAGAAAAATCCTGAGGATGCCTACAAATACACCGCCAAAGGTAACCTGATAGCTGTTGTATCAAATGGTACCGCCGTACTTGGTCTCGGCAACCTTGGAGCCCTGGCCGGTAAGCCGGTCATGGAAGGGAAGGGGATTCTTTTTAAACGTTTTGCCGATATTGATGTGTTTGACATTGAACTCGACACTGAAGACCCGGATGAAATCATCAAAGCCTGCCAGTTGCTGGAGCCGACCTTCGGCGGCATCAATCTGGAAGACATCAAGGCTCCCGAGTGCTTTTATATAGAAGAAACACTCAAAAAAACCATGAATATCCCGGTCTTTCACGACGATCAGCACGGCACCGCTATCATAGCTTCAGCCGCTCTGCTGAACGCATTGCACCTGGTTGGCAAAAAGATCGAAGATATCCGCATCGTGGTCAACGGGGCCGGCGCTGCAGCCAACTCCTGCGCAAAGCTCGCCATTGCACTGGGAGTGAAGCCGAACAACATGATCATGTGCGACACGAAGGGTGTCATCTACAAAGGGCGCGTCGAAGGGATGAACCCCTACAAGGAACTTTTTGCCGCCGACACCCATTTCCGTGCTCTGGAGGAGGCCGCCGTCGGGGCTGACGTCCTGTTCGGCCTTTCGGTTAAAGGAGCATTTACTAAAGAGATGGTCGCCAGTATGGCCCCGAACCCGGTCATCTTTGCCATGGCCAATCCCGATCCGGAAATCACCCCGGAAGATGCTCACTCTGTACGCAGCGACGTGATGATCGCCACCGGCCGTTCCGACTATCCCAACCAGGTCAACAACGTACTCGGTTTTCCGTTCATCTTCCGGGGCGCTCTGGATTGTCGCGCTACCTGCATCAACGAAGAGATGAAGCTGGCTGCCGTCAAAGCCCTGGCACAGTTAGCCCGCGAAGAATGCCCCGACTCCGTCTGCAAAGCCTACGGTAACCAGAAATTTGTCTTCGGCCCCAACTACATCATCCCCAAGCCGTTCGATCCGCGGGTACTGCTGCATGTTGCTCCGGCCATTGCCCAGGCCGCCATGGAGTCCGGCGTTGCCCGCCAGCCGATTGAAGACATGGCCAGATATATTGAACACCTCGAATCAACCCAGGGCAAATCCAAAGAGATCATGCGCATGGTTATCAACAAGGCAAAGAGTGATCCTAAAACCATTGTATTTCCGGAAGGGGACAACGAAAAAATTATCAGGGCCGCAAAAGAATTGGTTGAGGAAGGAATCGCCAAGCCGATCCTGATCGGCGACAAAAAGAAAATCGAACAGAAAATGGCGGAGCTGCATATCGAACTGGATGTTCCTATTATCGATCCGGCTGAATCAGAGCTGACAGATCATTATGCTGAAGAACTCTACAAGCTTCGCCAGCGCAAAGGGTTGACTCTTTCTGAATCTCAGCGCCTTCTGCGTCGCAAATCGCGTACTCACTTCGGCTCAATGATGGTTCGTATGGGAGATGCCGAAGCCCTGCTGGGGGGGATTGATACGCACTATCCGGAGACGATTCGTCCGGCACTGGAGGTTGTTGGCAAGCAAAAGGGACTCTCCAGCGTTCATGGTCTCTATATGATGGTTTTCAAAAAAGGTGTTTACTTTCTTGCCGACACGACGGTCTCGATTGATCCGACAGCTGAAGAACTTGCCGAAACCGCTATCCTGGCTGCCGAAAAGGTCCGCATGCTTGATATCGAACCGCGGGTCGCTATGCTCTCTTTTGCTAACTTCGGGTCAGTAAAACATCCAC
>VFJM01000008.1 GCA_009886055.1 Geobacter sp.
CAGTCTCCATTCAACCTGTAGGCTGAATAATGGCCGCTTCCGACCAGGTGCAACGAAGAGCTGTTGCTGTATTCCAGTTTTTGTATGCCGGCCATTTTCGCCAGCCACGCCATTTCCGGGGTACGGGGCGAGATATCCATCTTGATGGGGTAATCGGCTGGATTAAACGTATTATATTCGGTAATCGAGCCGTCCAGAGAAAAGGGGGAGGTTCCGAAGTTTCCGGTCATGCCGATCAGGTTGAAGTTTTTACCTTTAAGTTCAATAATCCCCTTCAAGTCACTGAATTCCGGGGCTTTCGGACCATAACTCACTATCCCTTTCTCAACGGTTCCACGAATCATAAGGGTGTTGTAGTTCTGCCCGATCTCCATATGGGCGATCTGGCTTACCCGTCCGTCCAGGACGCCGGTATCAAGCTTGAATATTCCCGATGTAATTTTGTTTTCGATATAGTCGGTCGTATCACTGTCAATGAGTCCATACGGAACATAATATCTGACATCTGCATAACGGAATGTCGAGGGAGTGCTCGCTTTGGCGACAATGCGCGGATCTTTGGATAAATAATCCTGTATCTGGAAGCTCCCTTTGATCCTGAATCCCTCCATACCGAGATCGATTGCGGAGATGTCGATCAGCTGCTTATTCAGCGCAAGCGTATAGTCAAGATGAAGCGTTTTCGGCGAAAGTTTTGCGTGAAATATGGTAGGCCAATTAACGGTTGCGCCGCTAATCATAATTTTACCTTTCGCAGAAAAATCCTGTGGTTTGCCTTTGAAGCTGGTGACAAAGTCCAGTCTGCCGCCAGTGTTGGCAAACGGGATAAACCTCCCGAAATAGGGCCAGAATCTGCCGATTTCGGCCTGTTTGACAGACAGGTCACAATCCAGGGCAGTTTCAAGTAACGGGGTATCACCCGACGGAAGCTGGAGCCCCCCGGAGAGAGTGAGGTGAGTGGAGCCCCCGCTTGCTGCAGGAATGTCGGCACTCAATTTCAGACGCCCTTTTTGCCCCCGTCCAAGATGATCCGCTACGAGTGAGATGTTACGCAGAGCGGCAGAAAACGTTGTTTTTTGGCCTGCCTGATCACTCCAGAGTATCGCCCCCTTGTTTATGCGGATTTTTTTAAAATTAACATGCACACCATCTTTGTCCGGCTTCAACAGGTCATCGATATTAAAAGTGCCGTCTGAGTTGCGAAAAAGCGAAATGGTCGTACTATCCAAAGTCAGGTTTTTTAATTCGACTTTTTTCTGCAGCAAGGGTATCAGAGCCAATTGTACGGTTATCTTTTGGGCCGTAATAAAATCGGCACTCCCGTCACGTTCTTTCACGGAAAAAGACTTGAATTCGAACGATGGACCGAGATTCCAGGCAAATGAACCGGAACTGAAACTGACCGGGCGATTGAGACTTAGCTGGAGAGCCGTTATGATTTCAGTTCGGTAGGCATTGACATCCAGCAGGTAGGGGAGGAAAAAAGCCGTGGCGGTCACCAGTGTAGCGACAGTTACCAGCAGAACGCCGGATACTTTGATGAATCGTGAAGAAATACTCACGGCTCCGGCCTCTCGAATGTGACCCTGACACGACGGATTCTTTTTCGATCGACACTTTCAACCTTGAAGCGGTTATTCTCAAACAGGATACTATCGCCCTGTTTCAGCAGGCGCCCGGCCTGCGCCAGCAGGAAACCGGCAATCGTGGTATAGGGGGCGTCTTCCGGCAGATGCAGATTGAGCCGGAGATTTACTTCGCGCACGGTCAGCATGCCATCGAGCAGATAATCATTATTATCCTCGACACACTGCGCAGGGGAAACATCATCAAACTCGTCGTCTATTTCTCCTACTATCTCCTCAAGAAGGTCTTCCAGCGTGACAATTCCTTCAAATCCGCCATATTCATCGACGATAAAAATCATGTGGGTGCGTGCTGACTGCATCTGTTTCAAAGCTGTACTTAACTGGGCATTGGCCGGAATAAAGCAGGGCTGGTGAATGAGATCGGCGAGATTGAAATCGGGCGTATCCGGGTGCGACAGGAATGGCTCAAGTTCTCTTCTGACAACAATGCCGATAATATTGTCGAGATGATCCCGATAGACCGGTATGCGTGAAAAACCGAGTGAATTAAAGGCTGACAATGTTTCTTTAAGGGTAGCGGTAACGGGAAGAGCTGCTACTGAATGTCGTGGAATCATGACATCCTGAACTTCCGAATCGGAAAATTCAAAAACGTTGTGAAGCAGCTGCTGCTCGTCAGCCTCCAGCGTGCCGCTCGTGTGGGAAAGGTTAATGATCTGCCGTAATTCGTCTACGGTATATACGCTGGCCTGGTCAGGCAAACTCTGTAATCCCAGCAATCGAACCGTGCTTCTGCCGGCATAATCAAGTATCTGTATCGGCCAGCTGAACAGTGTGTGAAAAAACCGCATCGGCCATGCCACCGCAAGGGCGACGCGTTCTGTTCGATCCAGTGCCAGTGTTTTGGGCGCAAGTTCACCCAGTACGATATGCAGGAAGGTGATAGTTGTGAATGCGCCGGCAAACGCGATTGTGTGGCGGACGGTGTCGGAAACCAGGCCATGAAGAGGTGCTTCCAGCAGCCTTGAGAGCGCCGGTTCGCCGATCCACCCCAAAGCCAGCGACGCCATGGTGATGCCGAGTTGAGTGGCGGATATGTAAGAATGAAGGTTGTCGAGCAACCCCAGCAGTATTGAGGCTCGAACATCACCACTTTCCACAAGCGAGACGACCCGCGATCTGCGAACCGAAACGAGTGCAAATTCGGCGGCTACAAAAAAACCGTTTGCAGCCACCAGCAGCAGTACGATAAACAGATAGAGTAAAGATTGATTCATCTTCCCATAATCCATCCGGAAGGGGTCAATGTCAACTGCAACCTTCCAAATAATATTATCGTTTGACCAATATTTTGATTCATGTTACTAAATTACACTTATATTTTTCTTCGAAATGGAATTTTTTCCAAATGCACATGCGGCTGATCATACTGTTGTCCCTCCTGCTTTTAACCGCGTGCGCCGGCGTCCCTCCAGCTCCGGAAAACGACCCCCCTGTCACCCCACAGTACCATGATACTCATGCCCGCTCATTGTATCTGTTTTCTCGTGCGCGGATTGCATCCCTTGAAGGGGACTACCCCGCCGCACTGAATCTGCTGCGCGAAGCGATCGCACTTGAACCGGATTCGGCCAGACTGCATGGAGAGGTGGCCAACATCAAACTCAGAATCGGCCAGATTCCGGAATCCCTTGAATATATCAACAAGGCGATTGAGCTGGATCCTGATTATCGCCCTCCGTATGTTCTCGGGGGCCTCTTGATGTCATCGGCGGGTAAAGATTGGGATGCGGCCGATTACTTACGCAAAGCGATCAAGATTGATCCAACCAAAGAAGACGCCTATCTGCATCTGGCGCTGTCGCTGACGCGCCTGTTTGAATATGAAGAAGCTGTCTCCACACTCAAGGCGCTGGTCAAACTCAATCCTGACTCCATTCTCGGATATTATTATCTGGGGCGCACCTATAGCCAGATGAAGCTCTATCGTGATGCGCTCGGATATTATACCAAGGTGCTGGAACTGAAACCGGATTTTGACCAGGCGGTCATTGATAAAGCCGCGACGTACGAGGCTCTGGGCGACTATCCACAGGCGATAGATACCTACCGTTCCCTGCTCGGACAGGATGAACATCGTGCTGCCGTGTTACAGCGCCTGACCCAATTACTGCTCCAGCAGCGCCGATTTGCCGAAGCGCTTGAATATCTCAAGTTGGCTGCCCAATCCGGTCTGGGCGGTCAGGAAACAACCCGAAAAATCGGACTGGTACACCTCGAGCTTGAACAGTATGACGAAGCGATTGCAGTATTTGGCGACATGCTTGAAAAGGATCCTTCTGCGGACAATATCCGCCTTTACCGTGGCATTGCCTATGAAGAAAAAGAGGATCTGGAAAATGCATATTCCGAGTTCAGCAAGATTTCCCATAGTTCCCCACAGTATGTAGAAGCGGTCAGCCATATCGCGTTAATACTGAAGGAACAGGGCAAAACAGAAGACGCGATTGCCTTTTTAAAGGAAGCGATTGCTGCAAACCGGGGAAGTCTTGAACTGTATCTGAATTTATCCACTCTGTATGAGTCTATTGACAGGCCCCAGGCCGGTCTCGATATTCTGCTTGAGAATGAAAGCTCTTTTCAGAAAGAGCCTCGACTGCACTTCCGGATCGGTGTGCTGTTCGACAAACTTGGCAAGCGCACCGAATCGATCAGCCGGATGAAACAGGTATTGCTGCTTGATCCAAAAGATGCCCAGGCGCTCAATTATCTCGGCTATTCGTATGCCGAAATGGGAATACATCTTGAGGAAGCGCTGAAATATATCAAGCAGGCTGTTGCAATCCGTCCGCGCGACGCGTTTATACTCGACAGCCTCGGCTGGACCTACTTCAAGCTCAAACGCTATGATGACGCAGTGAAGGCTCTGGAAGAGGCGGTCAGTCTGGTTGATGATGATTCTACCATTGTGGAGCATCTGGGTGATGTGTATGCAGCACGCCGAGCCGTCAAAAAAGCCCTGAAACAGTATCAAAGAGCGCTGGAATTAGCTCCCGAGCGCAAAGAACTGGTTGAAAAGATACACAAGCTTAAAGGGGAGCAGAGCGAAAAATGATACAATCGCCAGGCATGCGATGCCTGCTGATGGCTCTGCTCTTCAGTGTCGTTCCGGTTGCGTGCAACCGCTCCGAAACACCACCCGTACCTGTTGTTACAGCTTCATCCGCCATTCCAGCCACCGGCGATGCCCTCGTCGAAGGGACCATCGGCGAAGCATCCACGCTCATTCCTCTTCTCGCAACAGATGCATCATCCCATGCCGTAGCCGGACAGATCTACAACGGCCTCGTCAAATACGACAAAAATCTGAACATCGTTGGAGATCTTGCTGAATCGTTCGCTATTTCCAGTGATGGCCTGACCATCACGTTCCATCTCCGCCGCGGTGTGAAGTGGCACGACGGCGCCCAGCTGACTTCAAAAGATGTTCTGTACACCTATCGGGTCACGATAGACCCCAAAACCCCAACCGCGTACGCCGAAGATTTCAAACAGGTCAAAAGCATTACGGCTCCCGATTCACATACGATACGAGTGACGTACGACTCACCCTTTGCTCCGGCCCTGGCGTCATGGGGAGTGAATATACTCCCTGCCCATCTTCTGGAAGGGAAGGACATTACCGCGAGTCCTCTGGCTCGAAACCCGGTCGGCACCGGCCCTTACCGTTTCAAGGAGTGGGTATCGGGACAGAAAATCGTGTTGGAAGCCAACCAGGATTATTTTGAAGGTCGTCCCTACATCGATCGATATATCTACAGAATCATTCCCGACAGCTCCACCATGTACATGGAGCTGAAGGCAGGCGCGATTGACTTGATGAGCCTGACTCCTGTTCAATTTGCGCGACAGACCGCATCAAAAAGTTTCACCGGCCGTTTCAATAAATACCGGTATCCGTCATCCAGCTATCTGTATATGGGGTATAATCTGCGTCACCCGCTCTTCGGCGACAAGCGCATACGCCAGGCCATGACTGCTGCCATCAACAAGGAAGAGTTGATTCAGGGGGTACTGTTCGGCATGGGGCAGAAAGCGCATGGCCCGATTGTACCGGGGCGCTGGGCCTATAATCCTGCGGTCAAGGATATCGGGTATGATCCGAAGCGGGCAGCAGAACTGTTGGCAGAGGCCGGCTGGAAAGAAAAAAACAGCGATGGAATTCTGGTAAAGGATGGCAAGCCATTCAAGTTTACCATCCTGACCAACCAGGGGAACCAGCAGCGCCTGATGACCGCACAGATCGTGCAGCAGCGTCTGCGGCTGGTCGGTGTTGACGTCAAGATTCGTATCGTGGAGTGGGCCGCATTCCTGAAGGAGTTTGTCAATAAAGGCAACTTTGAAGTCGTGCTGCTGGCCTGGAGCATCTCCCAGGACCCTGATATGTACGACGTCTGGCATTCAAGCAAGAACAAGCCGGGTGAATTGAATTTTATCGGCTTCAATAACGCGGAAGTAGATCGCCTGTTGATTGAGGGGCGCAGCACCTTCGATATCGAAAAGCGCAAGAAGGCCTATTTCCGCATCCAGGAGATCCTGGCGGATGAACAGCCCTATACCTTCCTGTACGTGCCTGATGCCCTCCCGGTAGTAAGTTCACGAATCCGCGGGGTAGAGCCGGCCCCGGCCGGCATCGGTCATAACCAGATCCGCTGGTATGTTCCGAAGAACGAGCAGGTGTATTAACATGGCCCGTTATCTCATAAAACGCATCCTGATGCTGATCCCGCTGATGATCGGCATTACCCTGATCACCTTCTCCGTGATCCATCTGGCGCCCGGCGAACCGGTCGAGATGCAGATGGCGATGAACCCCAAGGTCGGTAAAGAGG
>VFJM01000007.1 GCA_009886055.1 Geobacter sp.
ATGCCATCCCGGTGCTGCAAACGGGATTGGATTGAAATCACGTAATGTTGCCGACCATCGCCACACGGTGGATAGTTTTATAAAATTGTTGTCCAGCCGTCAGGAGATGCTGAAGCTGGATGATGGTTTGCGTAGTGCCTTTGAAAAGGAGATGAGACGTTTTTTACCATCCAATCTTGTTGCCGAAACCATAGAAAATAAATCCTTCTGGCCATATGTAACTAATCTTGTAACTGCAGAATGTGGTCAGGTTATAGGGTTATTGTCTGGAAATGTAATCAATCCCACGTTCAGAATGTAAAATTCTATCGAGAAGTCGGCAAGATTGGCTCTATACAGTTTAAGGATTCCTGGAGGAGAAAATGCTCCGCACCGTTCCTTCTGTTCTCCTGATATTGTTGCTATCAGCGTTCTGCTCCCCCGCCCTGTCTTTTACCTGCCCCAAAATCACCACCTCCGACGCCAGCCAACAAATGACCACTCTGGCAGATGAAATCCGTTTCCACAACCGACTTTATTATGAGAAAGCGCAGCCGGCTATCAGTGATTCGGAGTATGACCGGCTGTTTGCCTGGCTGGTTAGTCTTGAGGAGTGCTTTTCTGCGCTGGCCACAGCTGATTCACCGACCAGGACGGTTGGGGGTGGCGTTGGTGTTGGGACGCAGAAGATCAAGCATGAACAACCGATGCTCAGTTTGTCGTCCTCTACCGATCAGGAGGCGGTAGAAGCGCTGCTGAAAAGGGTTGCGTCAATCGGAGAATCACAGTTGCTGGTCCAGCCGAAGGTGGACGGGTTGCCGGTGGAGCTGATTTATGTTGCCGGTAGGCTTGTTTCGGCATCGACGCGCGGTGATGGCCGCTTCGGCGAGGAGGTAACAGCGCGTGTTAGTGAAATACAGGGCTTCCCAATTCAGTTGACAGCTCCTTTCCCTGACCGGGTGGTGGTTCGTGGTGAGGTGTATGCGGATCGGCAGCTTCTGCAGAAAAACGGTGTTGGCAGTCCAACGGGAAAGTATGTGCGCCATCCACGCCATGTTGCAGCGGGGTTGTTGCAGGCACAACACCCGGATCCGGCAGAGTTGGCGACACTTCGCCTGTTTCCATTTGAACTGGTGAATAGCGGTTCTGTTGATGGTTCAGCCGGCGTTGCCCTCCGCTCTGATCGGGCGGCACTGGCGTTGCTCTCGGATTGGGGATTTATTGTTCCTTTCGAACAGACCCAACAGGTGAAAAGCTTTGCCGAGGTGCAGGCCGTGTACCGGACATATCTAGCGAATCGTGATCAGCAGCCATTTGCCATGGACGGGATCGTGGTGAAAGCCGATGATTTGCAGCTGCGGCAGCGGTTGGGGGCAGGAGGGCGAGCGCCTTTCTGGGCGGCGGCATGGAAATTTCCGCCGGATACGGCCAGGACCCGGGTAGTCGAGATCCGCTGGACGGTCGGCCGCACTGGGCGCCGTACGCCGGTTGCCGAGGTCGTGCCTGTGCGCCTCGGCGGCGTGCAGGTTTCACGGATTTCGCTGCATAATGCTGCCGAGATTGCGCGGCTGGATATTGCGGCAGGTGATCAGGTAGTGGTGGGTCTGGTGGGGGATGTTATTCCACAGGTGATGGAGGTGGTGGGAACCCCTCGCGACCCTGGTTCCCGAGCCGCGGCGGGACAGGTGCCGGAACCGACCCTGGATGCGTGCCTGCACGACTCACCTGTTTGCCGGGATCAGTTCCTGGCCAAGGTCGCCTATTTCGTTTCGAAGTCGGGTCTTGATATTGCGGGGTTGGGGAGGGGGCGATTGCAAAAACTGGTCGAGGCGGGACTGGTTACGGATCTTCCTTCTCTGTTTCTGCTGAAAACGGAGGCAGTGGCCGCCGTGCCCGGTTTTGGACAGGAAACGTCGCGGCGTCTGACGGCGGCAATTCGTGCAGCAGGCCATCTGGACCCGTTCCGCCTTGTCACCGCGCTGGGTATTCGCGGAGTTGGGCCGAAGGCGATACAGCGTCTCGCACGGCAGTTTGCCTCATTGGATGAGCTGCTGGCTGCCGAACAGGAGCAACCGGCTGCACTTTCCGCCTCCGATGTCCGTTCCGCAAAAAGCATCCGGACTTTTTTTCAGTCACCGGGAGGGAAAGAGTTGCTGGTAAAATTTCGAGAGCTTGACCTACTTTAGAGTTACTCCTCCATCCTCGGAAAGAGCGCTTCAGCCTTGGTTATCGTAGTTCCAGCCTTCAAACCGCCCCACGCCAACCCCTCTTTTGAGACCGCTTCATTCCACCCCAGTGAGGCCAGCGCCTTTTCCGAAGTTGCCGGCAGAAAGGCCGACAGGATGCAGTGTGTGATGCGTTGCGATTCGAGCATGGTGTACATGACCGTGGCCAGTCGACCGCTTAGCGCAGGGTCTTTGGCAAGTGTCCAGGGAGCCATGTCGTCGATGTATTTGTTCCCAGCCGAGATAACCTCCCAGATCGCCTGCAGTGCCTTGCTGAAGGCCATCTCGTCGATAAATTTATCGACAGTCGCCACCATCTCTTCTGTTTTTAGCTTCAGAGCCTGATCTGCTTCGGTCAGCAGGGTTGCCGCCGGAAGGATGCCGTCGAAGTATTTTACCGCCATGGCGGTGGAGCGACTGAGCAGGTTGCCCACGTCGTTGGCCAGGTCGGAGTTAATCCGCTGAACGAGGGCGGTGTGGGAAAAATCACCGTCCAGGCCGAAGGGAACTTCGCGCAGCAGGAAGTACCTGACCGCATCCACGCCGTATTTGTCGATCAGCATGTTCGGTTCGACCACGTTCTGCAGGCTCTTGCTCATCTTCTGCCCTTCGACCGTCCACCAACCGTGGGCAAAGACTTTTTTGGGGAGCGGCAGGCCGGCCGCCATCAGAAAGGTCGGCCAGTAGACGGCATGGAAACGGAGGATATCCTTGCCGATCAGGTGGACGTCAACCGGCCAGTAGCGGCCGTAATTGCCGGTTTCATCCGGATAGCCGAGGGCTGTGATGTAGTTGGTCAGGGCGTCGAACCAGACGTAGATGATGTGACGTTCGTTCCCCGGCACCGGGATGCCCCAGGAGAAGGTGGTGCGCGAAACCGACAGGTCGCGCAGCCCCTCCTTGACGAAGGAGATGATCTCGTTGCGCTTGCTCTTGGGCTGGATGAAGTCCGGATTGGCCTCGATGTGCGCCAGCAGTTGCTCCTGATATTTGCTCATGCGGAAGAAATATGATTCTTCCTTGAGCTTTTCTACCGGGCGGTTGCAGTCGGGGCAGCGCCCTTCGATCAGCTGGGTCTCGGTCCAGAAGGTTTCGCAGGGGGTACAGTACCAGTCCTCATACTCGCCGAGATAGATGTCCCCTTTTTCGAGGATGTCTTTGAAAATACGTCCCACACCGTTTTTGTGGCGCTCCTGGGTAGTGCGGATAAAGTCATTATGTGAAATTCCCAGCCGTTCCCAGAGTGCCTGAAAGCGCTTTACCACGCGATCCGCCAGTTCCAGCGGCGTCTCACCGGCAGTCGTGGCAGCCTTTTCCACCTTCTGGCCATGTTCATCGCTGCCGGTCAGAAAATAGACGTCATAGCCCATCAGGCGTTTGTAGCGGGCCAGAACATCACCGGCGACCGTGGTATAGGCGTGACCGATATGCGGTACATCGTTCACATAATAGATCGGAGTGGTTACATAAAAGGTCGGTTTCATATCAGGCTCCTGATGATGGTGTCGGTGTGCGACTGTCGGGGGTGGTGCCGGACGGTTTGCGGTGCCCATGCTTGCGGGAACGATGCTTTTTACGCGGTTGCCCGGCATTGGGGGTTTCCGGAGTTGCGGGTGTAGGGGACGATGCCCTGTTCTCCCGGCGTACGGGTGGAACAAGCGCAACTTTCTCGGTGCTTTCAACTTGAGTAGTGTAAGATTCCAGTGAAGTCTTTTCCTGCTTGCGTCGCTGCTCCGGTCGCCGTTCGGGGCGCCGTTCGCGCGTGCGCGGGGGAGGAGACGGAACTGCAGAAGCAACCGGAGTCGCTACGGGAGCGCCTTCTCCAATAATCTCATCACGTTTGATGACGATTATCTTGTTGTCGTCAAGCTTGAGCGTGATGTTGCCGGTCAGGATGTTGATTTTATCGACAACTCCGACTGCGTTGACGGTACGGACCCGTTTGCCTGATTTCGGAAAATTTTTGCGCAGGCAGCAATAGGTGTCGTATTCGTAATCAAGGCAGCAGAGCAGCCGCCCGCATTGCCCGGAAATCTTGTTGGGATTGAGAGCCAGATTCTGCTCTTTGGCCATTTTAACAGAAACCGGCTGGAATTCGCGCAGGAACGAGCTGCAGCAGAGTTCGCGGCCGCAGATGCCGATGCCGCCGGTCATCTTGGCCTCATCACGGACTCCGATCTGGCGCATTTCGATACGGGTATGAAAGGAATGGGCGAGATCCTTTACCAGGTCACGGAAATCGACCCTGCCATCAGCAGTAAAGAAAAAGACCGCCTTGCTGCTGTCGAACTGATATTCAACCCGTACCAGCTTCATCGGCATACTGCGCTCGATAATCCGATTGACGCAGAAGCGGTACGCCTCCTGTTCTTTCTGCGAAATCCGCTCAACCGTCGCCATATCTTCAGGTGTAGCCTTGCGTTTGACAAGCGCCAGAGAACCGCCTGCCCCGGCATTTTGTTCCACAGGCGGTTTGATCACCTCTCCGACCCCGACGCCCCGTTCCGTTTCAACGACAACGTGGTCACCTTTGGCAAGCTCAAGCGATCCGGCGTCAAAATCATACATCTTGCCGGCTTTGGTGAATTGAATGGTTACGATATGTGACAAAAAAACCTCCTATGGGGGAACACATTTGGAACGTTTATACTTAGAAAAAAGCACTTACCGCAGAGTACGCAGAGGAACGCAGAGTGAAAACAAAGAGTTGGTGAAAAACAGGATCTCATCCAATTGGTTTTGTAGCTTATTTAGTGTAACAACCTGTTGTCCTGGTTTCCTCTGCGTCCTCTGCGGTTAAACTGCCGTTTAGGTTTATTGACGTTTTATCTGCCGCCGCCGGCCATGATCATAAATAAATGATCCAGAGCCAGCTTGGGATTCGCATTGCGCTGGACGTCGCGTCTTGTTTCATAGATGCGCTC
>VFJM01000316.1 GCA_009886055.1 Geobacter sp.
CCCCTCTTCGAGCACCTCGCGCGGCAATAACCCCTTACCTTTGAGCTGCTGCGTCGCCTGCCGTTCGGAATCGGCCTCAAGAGTGCCGGAAACCGAAGAGCCGGTGGGGCTGTAGGCCTTATAGCGGAACGTCGGCATAATCGTCCTGGGTAACGCGGAGGACCTCTTCGATGGTGGTAATCCCGGCGGCAGCCCGGGTAATACCGTCATCGCGCAGGGTCTTCATACCGTGCGCAACCGCATACTCCTTGATCTCTCCGGCATGAGAGCGGCGAATGATCATCGAGCAGAGCTCCTGATCAATCGGCATGATTTCATAGATGGCGGTCCGCCCAAGGGTGCCGAGGCCGAAACAGGCATCACACCCCCGGCCGCGATACAGCTTGTCCGGGAGGTTTACACCGGCGTACACCTCCACCGGACGATACTCTTCACGGCAGTGCGGACAGATCACCCGCACCAGGCGTTGGGCAACTACGGCTGACAGAGAGGACGCGATCATGAACGGCTCGATTCCCATATCGACGAGGCGGGTCACGGCGGTGGCGGCATCGTTGGTATGCAGGGTCGAAAGCACCAGATGGCCTGTCAGGCTGGCCTGAATGGCGATTTCGGCCGTTTCGGCGTCGCGGATTTCGCCGACCATGATGATGTCGGGATCCTGACGCAGAATTGAGCGGAGTCCGCCGGCGAAGGTCAGATCTATCTTGGGGTTCACCTGGATCTGACCGATCCCCTTGATCTGGTACTCGATCGGATCTTCAATGGTGATGATGTTTTTTTCGCTGGAATTGACCCGGTTCAGCGCGGCGTAGAGCGTCGTCGATTTACCGCTCCCGGTCGGACCGGTCACGAGGATGATGCCGCTCGTCCGGGTCAGCATCCGCTCCAGCGTACGTACGCCATGTTCCCCCAGCCCGATGTCGGCCAGAGAGAGAATCCCCTTTTTCTTGTCCAGCAGGCGCAGCACGGCGCGCTCGCCGTAGTAGGTCGGGATGATCGAGACGCGGATGTCTACATCGCGGCCGGCGACCAGCACGCGGATGCGGCCATCCTGCGGCAGGCGTTTCTCGGCGATGTTGAGGCCGGACATGATCTTGATGCGCGAAACCAGGGCGTCCTGGATAATTTTCGGGGGGGAGAGTTTTTCGTAGAGGATGCCGTCGATACGGAAGCGTACCAGGAGATCCCGTTCATACGGTTCGATATGGACGTCACTGACCCGCTCTTTGACCGCTTCCGAAAGAATCGAGTTCAGCAGGCGGATAACCGGAGCTTCATCGGAGAGATCCAGCAGGTCCTTGGGGTTGTTCAGTTCGATGGCAACCGTAGAGAGATCTTCCCCCTGCAGCTCCTGCAGCACTTCACTGGCTGTCCCTGAGGCGCCGGCATAGACATGATTGATGACGTCCGCCAAAAGCGGGGCGGGCACCAGTACCGCTTCGACCGGTTTGCCGAACAGCAGGCGCAGTTCGTCGAGCTGCAGCAGTCCGGCGGCGCTGGAAACGGCAACTCTGATAACGCCGTCAACTTCGCACAGCGGCAATATAGAGTTGGAACGTGCGAACGTCAGCGGGAGGCGATTGAGAAGTCCGGAATCGACCTCATCTGTCTGAATTTCAGGCTGGCATTGTATTCCCAGCCTTTCGGCAACAGTCCCCAACTCATCCGGAACGCGTACGGTACCGGTACTCATTTGCCGGAAATCTCTTTTTGGACATCAACGGGTTCGGTTTTTTTCACCGATTCCCCGAACGACTGGCGCTGGATTCGCGTCATCTCTGCCAGATCGGCGGCATCCTTGACGATGTGAGGTGTCAAGAGGATCATCAGGTTTGTTTTCTTGCGCGTTTTGGTCTTGGTTTTAAAGATCCAGCCAAGAAGAGGAATATCTCCGAGCAGCGGCACCTTGCTGACTATTTCCTCTTCGGTATCCTGGATAAGACCGCCGATCGCAACCGTTTCTTTGTCCTTTACCACAACGCTGGTTTTGGCAGAACGCTTGGTCGTAATCAGATCGATCGCCTGTCCTTTACTGTCCTTAACTGCCGAAATCTCCTGGTTGATATCCAGGCGGATGTAGTCACCTTCGCTGATCTGGGGCTTTATTTTAAGATTGATGCCGATATCTTTGCGCTCTACCGACGTTGTCGTTCCGATGGTGCTCTGGGTGGCCGAACCTTGGAACGGTACGTTTTCACCGACGTTGATCTCCGCCTCTTTGTTGTCGGAGGTCAGGATGTTCGGGGTTGAGAGGATGTTCAAAAGGCCCTTTTTATCAAGCGCCTTGAGTACGGCCGTGATATTGAGCGGACTGGCGGTGATGCCTGATGACGTACCAAGGGTGGTGGTAAGACTGCTAAGAGCGGTGCCGATGGTGGTGAGCGTTCCAAGCGGATCGTACATACCAGCCACGGTGAGAGTGCTGTTGGGGGAGCCGCCTCCGATCAGCCCGGTTTGCAACCCGAATTCGTTCGATTTGTCGAGCGATATCTCGGCGATCAGCACCTGCACAAAGACCTGTTTGCTGCGACGGTCAAGTTTTTTTATCACCTGGACCAAATTGATATAGTCGTTGGGGGAGGCCATTATGACGAGCGAATTGGAAGCCTTGTCAGGAGTGATGGTGACCTTGCCGCTTTCGAAGGGGGATGCCTGCGGTGCAGCGGCGCCCGGCTGGGGAGTTGCCTGGACGGAAATTCCCTTGACGACACCGTCCAGGACTTTTGCCATCTCGGTCGCGTCGGTGTTTTCGAGATAATAAACGTTGACCTTGCTGCTCGCCTCAGGCGGTGTGACATCAAGTTTTGCAACCAGATCGCGAATCGCAATCTTGGTTGTTTCATTGCCGAAAATCAGCAGGGCATTCAGACGCTGATCGGCCAGAACGTTTGTTGTGCTCCCCCCCGTGCGAGCAGCGGGCTGTCCGGGGGTGGATTTGCCGTCAGAGCCGCTCAACCACTGTTGAATGATTTTCGCCGCGCTTTCGGCCGAAGCGTTTTTGAGATAAATGATCTCAAGTCCTTCGCGGGTGCGTACGGTGTCAATAGTCTGCAGAAGCCCATGCAGCTTGCGAATATTGATCGAAGAATCAACCATCAGGAGCAGGTTGCCCGGGCCAAAGGCCGATATGTGGCCATCCTTGGAAATCATCGGCTGCAGAAAAGTCACCGCTTCCTGGGCGGTTATATATTCCAGTTTGGTCACCTGAGCAACGTAGTTCTCGTTGACCGGAGCCTGCACACCCTCCGGCAGCAACTTGAAGCCTGATTGCTTGGCAGAAGAAGATGGGACTATCTTGCCGACCCTCCCGCTCTGCACGACGGTGAACCCCTTCAGCTCCAGTACGGAGGTAAAGACATTATACGCCTCTTCGATCGACAGTTTGGAGGGGGAGTACACCGATATTTTCCCTTTGACCCGATCATCGAGGATGAAATTTTTGCCGGTCAGGTCGCTGATGAACTTCACCATGGTGGAGATATCAACCTCGTTGAAATTCAGCACCACCCCCTTGCCGCCGGCGGCCAGAGCCGGGGAGGTAAAGAGCGTTCCCATCAGAACAAGGGTACAAAATGTCCTTAGTACGTTTCGTTTCAAGTGGACCTCCCGATAACTGCTACTTCATCTGATATCGTAATTGAACGTCTGCGGCTGCCCGTCGCGGATAATATCAAGCTTCAGCCGGGTCTGCCCCTTGAGGGCGATGAATGACTGCAGCGCCTTGTCCGGCGAATCCATCGGAAAATCGTTCAGCCGCAGCAGAACGTCGCCATTTTTTATGCCGATCATGGCAAAAAGCCCGTTCGGTTTTACCTCCGAGGCCCGGAAACCCTCAACCTTGCCATCCTTCTGGCTGGGGAGCAGACGGGCGTCACTCATCGCCTGGGCCGGATTGTCCAGTGTGGCGTTGAGGGCCCGCTGATCGATAACGAAACTGCCCGCTCCCGTCCTGGCCACCGCGGCGGCTGCTTGCGGGGTTCCCGATGCCGCTTGACTTGTCTGTGGTGATGAAGGGGGCGTCATGGGGGTCAGCAGCTCGACTTTCTTGTTGTTGATAACGATGAAGGCGCTTTCCTTGCGGACTTCAGCCAGTCTCCCGGCATCAAAAACCATGTCTCCCAGCCGGAACACCCGCTCTTCCTGTTTTGTCATATGTCGCACCAGGGCAAAGGTTTCACGGAATGATCCGACGGCTGTACCGAGCAGCATCAGTTCGGACGGTGCGGTCGCCGGAGCGGCCTGTGCCCCGGTCGGTGCATTTGTGATGGGCGTAAGCGGGCCTTGGGCCGCCGTGCCAAACAGTCCGCCCGTCAGTATCGGGGCGTAGAAAGAAAGATCTTCGATACGCGGGGGAGCGGATGCGGGAGCGGCGGGGGAGGACCCCCCTTTGGGCAGGAACGCGCTCCCAAGACGGGCAGAGAGGCGCTCTGTGACGATCCCCGCCAGCAGGGCAATGATGACGACCCCGATAAGGAGGTTTATGATAGTAATGGCACGCGGCATAAAACCTGATTAAAATGTTGGATTTTGAATGTTGAATTTTGAATTCAACATTTTCCATTCATAATTCAAAATTGATTCTCTATTTCCCCGCTGAATACCTCTACCGCCGCTCCAGTCATGTAGATGTTGCCGTCGTCAGCCCATTCCATTTCAAGATCACCGCCGGACAGATGGTTGAGGATCTTTTTCTCCGTCAGACCGTTCAAAACACAGGCGGCAGTTACGGCGCTGGAGCCGGTGCCGCAGGCCAGCGTTTCACCGGCGCCCCGCTCCCAGGTGCGCTGACGAATCTCCGTCCGGGAAAGGATCTGGATGAATTCAACGTTGGTGCGGCGCGGAAAAAGCTCATGGTTTTCTATCAACGGTCCATAGGTTGCTACCGGAAAAGTGGCAACGTCACCGACAAAGATGACACAGTGCGGGTTACCCATCGAAGCACAGGTAATTGAGAAGGTGCGATCCAGAACGGTCAATTCGTAAGCGACCACCTGCGCTCCAGGATCACCGGTCATAGGGATTTCAGCTCGCGTCAGGCGTGGCGGCCCCATGTTGACCCGCACCTTCGCGATCTTTCCGTCGGCTCCGGGGAAGAGCTTCAGGGTCAGGACGCCGGCGCCGGTTTCGACAGTGATTTCGGTCTTTGCGACAATACCGTGATCGTAGGCGTACTTGGCGACACAGCGGATACCGTTGCCGCACATCTCTGACTCGGAACCATCGGAGTTGAACATCCGCATCCTCAGGTCGGCAACCTCCGACGGCATGATCAGGATCAGGCCGTCGGAGCCGATGCCGAAATTGCGGTTTGAAACCTGTATCGCTGTCTGATGGGGGTCGCTGACCGTCTCCTCAAAACAGTTTACATAGACGTAGTCATTTCCGGTGCCCTGCATCTTGGTGAATTTCATCGAATAGCATCCCCTCGCTGGTTTAAATTGTCTTCGCAACATAGCAAAAATAGTGCATGGCAACAAGTAGTTTAATCTTCTCCATCAGGTGGAAACACTACGATTGCCAAGTCATTGTCGAGTGGTTATACTCCCGGCACGCTGTAACCAATTTTTGTGAGGGATTACTACCATGATCAAAGCTTTTCAAGGCATCCACCCCGCCATCGACCCGACCGCATTTGTCGCCGAAACCGCCGTGGTCATCGGCGATGTTGAGATGGGGGCGCACTCGAGCGTCTGGTACAACTGCGTTGTTCGCGGCGACGTCAACCACATCCGTATCGGCGCCCGCAGCAACGTGCAGGACCTCTCCATGCTGCACGTCACCCACAAGAAACATGCCGACGACCCCGGTGCGCCGCTGATCATCGGTGATGACGTCACTATCGGCCACAGTGTAACGCTGCACGGCTGCACCCTGCACAGCGGCTGTTTTATCGGGATGCAGGCCATGGTGATGGATCATGCCGTGGTGGGCGAAGGAGCGCTGATCGGGGCACGGGCGCTGGTGACCGAAGGAGCGGTCATCCCGCCACACACCCTCTGGGTAGGCGCACCGGCCAGATACAAGCGCGACCTGACGCCGGATGAAATCGCATGGCTGAAGAAATCCGCCGGTAATTATGTGAAATACGCCCAGCAGTACCTCAATGAGCTGGCTTGAAACACCCTGAACAGAAATTATGACCTGGCTCTCCCACATCGGCAAGCAGGCCTCGCGCCTCGCCTCACTGGAACTGTTCCGCTACATCGGCCCCGGTTTCTTCGTCACCGTCGGATTTATCGATCCCGGTAACTGGGTCACCAACGTGGCGGCCGGTTCACAATTCGGCTACAGGTTGCTCTGGGTGGTCTCTCTCTCAACGGTCATCCTGATCATCGTCCAGCACAACGCCGCCCACCTCGGCATCGTCACCGGACTCTGCCTCTCGGAGGCCGCCTCGAAATTTTTCAAACCGTGGCTGCGGGTACTGATGCTCGGAAGCGCCATGATAGCCTGCATTGCCACCGCGCTGGCAGAGCTGCTGGGGGCGGCAATCGGCCTCAACATGCTGACCGGCCTGCCGCTGGTGGTCGGTGCAGTTTTATCTGCATGTTTCTCGGCCTGGATGCTCTTTTCAAAAAACTACCGGCGCCTTGAGAAATGGATCATGGGCTTTGTCTCACTGATCGGGATAGCGTTCATCTTCGAGATCTGGCTGGCAGACGTCGCCTGGGCACAAACCCTGACCGGCTGGGTAACACCAACCTTTCCGGTCGGGTCACTGACCGTCATCATGGGGGTATTGGGCGCTGTCGTCATGCCGCATAACATCTTCCTTCACTCCGAGGTCATCCAGAGTCGCCAATGGAATATACAGGGTGATGACGTCATCAAAAAACAGCTCAAATACGAGTTTCTGGACACGCTGACCGGCATGGGGGCCGGATGGGCTATCAACAGCGCCATGATCATCATGGCTGCGGCGGTGTTCTACAAAAACGGCATCGTCGTTAACGATCTGCCACAGGTTACGATGACGCTGGAACCGATCTTCGGACGCGCCTCGGCGGTGGTCTTTGCCCTTGGACTGCTCTTCGCCGGGCTTGCATCGTCCGTCACCGCCGCCATGGCAGGCGGCAGTGTTTTTGCCGGCATTTTTATCGAGCCCTTCGACATCAACGACCCCCATTCCCGTATCGGGTTGTCAATCACGCTGGTGGGCGCGCTGGCGGCTATCATGCTGCTGTCAGACCCGTTCAAAGGGATCCTCTGGAGCCAGGTCGCCCTCTCGCTGCAGCTCCCGCTGACGATCATTCCTCTGATCCTGTTGACCTCTTCGAAAAAAGTCATGGGCGGATATGCCAACAAGCCCTATGGAGCGGCCGTACTCTGGATCGTGGGGTTGATTGTTATCGGGCTGAATATCGCCCTGTTGGTTGATTTGGCACGCTAAATCGCTCTCTTTCCCAAACCGGACACACCGGAATATAACTAGTTTTGCTTGAACATTTCGAGATGCAGGATGCCGGTAAAATCGGCCGGAAAACCACCTTGCCTGCATGCTCTTATTCTGCTATTTTCGAGCAAAATTACATGAAAGTTGACCGGTATGAAGATCACTATTTTGGGGTGCGGCACCTCCACCGGAGTGCCGATGGTCGGCTGCGACTGCCCGGTCTGCAGCTCTGATGACCCACGGGACATGCGTACGCGCGCATCACTACTGGTCTGTTATAACGATCATACCGTCCTGATCGATACTTCCACCGACTTAAGAGAACAGGCGCTGCGGATGCATATCCGCCGCATCGATGCCGTGCTTTTCAGCCACGCCCACGCCGACCATGTCAATGGCATTGATGACCTGCGCGGGTTTCATTTCCTCCACAAAGATATTATCCCCTGCTTTGCATCACGGGACACCCTTGAAACATTGCAGAGCGGATTCAGTTACATATTTAATGAACACCACGGATCCGGCTACTCGCCGTTACTTGCCGCTCACGAGATCAGCGCCCCTCTTGAGCTGTTCGGGCAGACGGTCATCCCGATACCGCTGCTGCACGGCAGAACCTTGTCGCTTGGCTACCGAATCGGGAATTTCGCCTACTTGACCGACTGCAGCGCTATTCCGGAACCATCGCTGGAACTGCTCCAGGGTCTGGAACTGTTGATTATTGACGGCCTGCGCTGGACGGAACACCCGTTTCATTTTAATATTTCGGGAGCAATTGCTGCAGCCCGGCGGCTAAAAGCCCCCCGCACGATCCTGACCCATCTCACCCATCAGATTGCGTATTCCGAAGAAAACAAGCTGCCCCCCGGGTTTGAATTGGCGTATGATGGCATGGAGTTCGATCTGCAGTAAACCTGATTTCGAATTAATGAAGAAATCAGAGCGAGGAGACAGTTTGATGCATAAGGACATCCGTCTGCACGGCATGATGGGAGAGCAGACAGAGTATTTTGTCATGGTAGTCGGCAACGAGGCCTACCAGCGCTATTTTTTCAACATCGTCCAGGAGGAGGAACAGCTGCGCATATTCTCTCCCGGCAATGAAATGATCATTTCACCCGAGGGGATCAGCTACCGGGGGAACGGCGGTAATCTCTGCGAATATATGTTCGGGGTGGATCAACCCTCTTCCGATCTTTCCAAACCGGAAATCATCAACCGCCTGGTCATGTACGGGGCCCGTTCCGACGAGGACGGCACCGTCCGTTTCAGTGACCGTACTTCGGGTTCCGAGACGTACGACACCATCTTTTTCGAGGGAAATGCCGTCTGTAACTACTTCTTCTTTGTCCACTCCAACCTTCTGCCGCGCACATTGAAGAGCCAGCAGGAAGAGCTGGTCAAGCGGCTCGGCAAGAGCATCAAACGCTCTGAAGCCGTCGGTGACGAGCGTGACGATATCCTTATTTCAGAGCTGTTCCCGTTATTGAACGACGAATCTTCCCAGCTGTTTGTGGTCAAGCTGATCAACCGCCACCATCGTGAATATCGCGACCTGTTTCGAAGCTACTATTTCAAGAACAAAAAGATTTCTGATGAGGATTTCGGTCGGCTGGTGGCTGTCGCTTCAACCTATAAAATTGACCGTTATCAGCAGGAGCGTATCAGAATTGATGCCATGTACCGCAGTCCGGCCAACAAGCGGATTGTCGACGAGTACCGCAATATCTTGCTGGCGTGCAATGCCAGGGGTGAGATCAGTAACCTTGACAATGCCCGCCTGACCCGGCTGAAGACATTGTCGGTCCGCAACAAAATTCCGGGGGCACTGTTTTACACTCTGGATGAGATGCTGAAAAAAGGGCGCAACCTCAAGAACGATCAGGAACGGAATTATATCGCCGCAACCCGCGAAATACTGGAAGGGATCTTTTTCCGGGAGATCGAGATTGAGAGCCACATCGACCGGAATGATATGCTCAAGCTGATCCAGGCCAAGAAAAAGGCGATGGAAAATCGGGATCACACCTTCGACCAGCTCATGCTGGATGCCAGCAAGAAGTGCGATGAAAAGATCCGGGATGGCGCCGATTCATCGCTTCTGGACGGTTTTTCTTATATGATCACCTATCTGGACCGTTTTGACAGTGTATCAAATCTTGTCAGCCAGCTGGCGTTCATGGAGAACGTCAGGATTAACGAAGATATGCTGCGCGGCCTGCTGGAGCATAAAGCGGCCTTTGAGAATCTGCACGTTGATTGTTTTCAGGAGCTGTTTATCCGGGAGCTGTTTGAAAATGCCTATCTCGGGTGTTTCGGCCGCCGCAAGGTACAAGCCCTCATGGACGGTATGGCGGCGGTTGAGGCGCGGTTGTCAACGATCGAGGAGATGCACCGCCAATTGACCACGATTGATCAGGAGGAGCGTATTGCGATTATTCTCCTGGAACATGTGCGCGACCGGATTCGCAATTTCTACTCCAAATTCACCACAAAGTCTGATCAGGAAGCGTTGCGACGTGAAATTGTCGGGGAGCTGAAAATAAAAAAACTGATCATCGGCGACATTCCTGATCACCTCTTTACCGAGACCATCTTTACCATCAAAAAAGAGGCCATGTACCTGCATTCGCTGTTGCCGCAGATCATTGCGGAACGCAACGTCGGACTGCGGGAGGACTTCCTTGAAAACTCGGGACTCGACCGCTTCTTTGTTGAAGAGCTGGAACGTGAGTATTATGAGAAAAACGGTCTGGACATCGAAGAGCTGTACCAGATCAGGAAAGGGCTCAGCTGACTCATGCCGATCACATCCCGCTTCAAAGAGTTTAAGACTGCAATCGCGGCCTACGGAAAGGAAAATCTCGGGGAACTGCTGTATGCTCTGGCTGAGAATGCCACGCAGCTGTCGGGACGCGAGCAGGTACGCATCTACCTGGAAGACCTGACCCGTGGGACACTTACCTGTGTCCATGCAACCGGGCCACTCGGCAAGGAAATTGTCGAAACAACCTTTCCGATCGTTTCGAAGGACTCGATCGTTTCCACCGTTTTTGTCAGCCAGCTTCCGCTTGATTTCAAGCTCTCCGGAGCCGCCAAGAGCTCACCGGATCACGAATGTGCCACGCGCTTCAGGTTCCGCTCCAGCTACGTCATGCCGATCGTCAGCCTGGGGAAATCGATCGGAGTCCTCTGCATCGATCAGGATCACCCCGGCGAAGTGTTGAGCAGCCACGCAAAAATGCAGCTGCCGGAACTGGCCGATATTGTGGCCGACCATCTTGATCAGGCCAGGATTTATCACCAGCAGGTCCGCCTCGCCCGGCGTCTTGAAGAGTTCAAGGCACGCGAAGCGGCCGGAATGATGGTCAGATCGGCGGTTAAGCTCATTGAGAAGGTTTCTCTGGCGGCAGTGCTGGTGCCGAGCCATCAGGAGGGTGTTTCAGGCGCTCTCGAAAATCTGGCCAGCTACTCTGCGGATGAAAATCTGAAGAAAATGTATGACCAGCTGGGAACACTTGATCTTCGCAAGGGAATGTCACTCATTTCCAACTATATTAACGACCAGGGGCTGATCAGTGATGACCGCCTGTTGAAGCCGCTTTTCATCCCTGACCTGACACAGCACAACCTGCAGAAACGGGCGCTGACGGAATCAATGGAGCTCCGCTCGCTGTACGTCGTCCCGCGTTTCAATCCGGAAACACGCCGGATCATCTGCCTGCTTAATTATTACTCTCATGATTTGTACCAGTTCAGCGATTTTGAGATGGGGCTTCTGCAGACGCATGCCGAAATGGTCGAAAAGGTTATCAGTGAGGTCGGCGGGGAACACCTTGAAATCCGTGTGTTATCCGAAATCAGTGATCTGCTGAATGAGCGGACTGAGAGCCTGCAGCCGTTTTTAACCAGGGTTCTTTCCAAGGCGACAGAGCTGATTGGCGCCGATACCGGCAGCATCGCAGTCGTGACTGAGCGCGACGGAGCAACATGGCTGGTGGTGGAGGACGAGAACGGTGTCATTATTGGTGCCAAGAACAAGGAATGGCTGAAAAAATATATCCCGCCTCTCATGGTCGGCGGCAATGAACTGCCGAAAGAAGAACGGAGTCTGACAGGGTACGTCGCATTTACCAAACAGCCGAAAATAACCGCCCGGGTTGAGGCGGAGCTGCAGGGGGACGGTTTCCACCGTTCCATGAGCGCCCTTCTGAAGAGTGAAATCGCGGTACCGATCATCTGTGACGACGAAGTTATTGCCGTTATCTGCCTCAACTCGCTGCAGTACGATTATTTCCGCGAAGAGCATCGCCGCATCCTGCAGATCATCGGCTCCCTGACGGCACGCCACATATCCGATCTGCAGCGAATCGAGCGACTTCAGGGGGAGGTAAACAGGCTCACAACCGATGTCGCCTACAAGGATCCGCACGTTTCCTCGTACCGGCTCGGCAACATCATCGGTAACAGTCCGAAATCCCAGGAGATCGTTGATTTCATCAACACCGTCTCGCCGCCGCTCTTTAATCGTATCGTCTTCTGGTCACGCAACATTCTGCAGGAAGCGACCATCGGGCTTCCCTCCATTCTGGTAACCGGCCAGACCGGCTCCGGCAAGGAGTTTTTCTTCAACAATTTGTACAACAAGCTTAATGAACTGTATCGGCGCGACATCAACCCCAGTGGCGAATTGCCGGTCAAGAAAACAAATATAGCCGCATATTCGGGTGACTTGACCTATTCAGAGCTGTTTGGGCATAAAAAAGGGGCTTTTACCGGAGCATATTCCGATCGGCGCGGGATTCTGGAAGAGAACATCGGCGGCATCGTCTTCCTTGATGAAATCGGCGATGCCGATCCCAAGACCCAGGTGCAGCTGCTCCGCTTTCTGGATAATGGCGGTTTCATGCGGCTCGGCGAGAACACCGAACGCTACAGCAGGGTTCTGCTGGTTGCAGCAACCAACAAGAATCTGGCCGACGAGATCGCCGCCGGCCGTTTCCGCGAGGACCTCTACCACCGGCTTTCCGAGCTTTCGATACGTCTGCCGTCGCTCAACGAACGCCGCGAGGATATACCAGACCTTTCTGTCCATTTTCTGGGCAAACTCTACCGCACCTACCGTGCCGAGGGTGATACGGAGGAAAAGCCCCCCTACCTGACCAAAGAGGCCAAAGATATTCTCATGCGCCACAATTACAAGGGCAATATCCGCGAACTGCGCAGTATCCTCCTGCGAGCCCTTTTTTTCAGACGACAGAGCGTCGTCATCACCGGTGACGCAATCACCCTGGCCATAGCCGGCACCGGGCGTCTGGAAGGGCTTACACCGTCATCAGTCACCCATGATCTGGACCAGCGGCTTGCAGGGGAAATAATCGACAGGATTGCAGCAGGAGGTGATTTCTGGTCAGATATTTACGAGCCATTCTCGCGCAACGATATTTCTCGTGAAACGGTACGGTTGGTCATAGAAAAAACGCGCGCCACAGCAGGCAAGACCATGCCGGCTGTGGCGCGCCATCTCAAGGCACTTACGGAAGGAGTGGGAAAGGAGGAGGAGCAGCGACAGCTGTTTCGGTTCAAGAATTTTTTGTATAAGACGGTGAAGATCGGTTAGCCGGGAACACCAAGAACCTTCCCCCTCGCACGAAGCCCCGCCGGAAATGTCCCCGACGGGGCTTCGTTGTTTAATCGTTCGTAAGACCCTGCGGAATCAGTACCACTGTTCGCTGCCGTGACAGCTGTTACTGCAGGTCTTGGCTGTGGCGTTCCAGCCAATTGTCGTATTGATCTGGGCAGAGGTACTCTTCTGCCGGTTTGACCAGCCGTGCCGTGAATCGCCGCTGGTAAAGGGATGGCAAACCGTGCAGGCAAAGTTCGAGTGTTTGCCGGTGCCATTGAGATGCTGCCCCTGACGTTTTGGAAAATCAGCAGGCAGCGTACTTGTCAGGTTCGGACGGCCCGAGGCGGCGTCGCCATGACAATCGGAACAGTGCGGGTCGGTGCTCGGGTCGGCCGACAGGTGGCACGCGCGGCAATTCGGCGGTGTACCGGCGCTTGCGGGATAGCTGCTGCCCGCAGCATTTGCCGGGTGACAATCAAAACATCCGGACGTAGATACTCCTCGATGAGATGAGCCAGGATAGGGAGCGCCCCCGTGTCCGCCGCTGGCTTCCACTGAGCCGTTGATGTGAAGTGCGACGCCGGCTGTCGTGAAGCCATTGCTGGATGCATTGACATGGAAGTGGCAGCCGCTGCAACCGGTGCTGCCCGAATGAGTAGCTCCGTTTCTGAAGGTCGCTGGAGGAAAACCGTGACACGTGCCGCAACCGGCAGCGGTCAGGTATCCGGGCTGATTCCAGACTGGTGACTTGTTTGTACCGCCGCTTAATGCCGTCCCATGACAGTAGGTATTTGCACATACTCCGGTTACTGCCGTATATACGGGAGTCAAAGAACCGGTTTTTGCCAATGTGCCGAAAGCGATATCGTTCGAGCCATTTCTATGCGTTCCGGAAACTGCCGGCGAGTTCGGAACGGCGTGGCACTCCGAACAGGCGATATTGACCGAATAGGGAGGCGTTTGAACAGACGCGCTTAAGTGTTTCACATGGGCACCAACTTTAGAGTCACTCGCTGCAGTAGCACCAGCAATGGACTTGAAGGGGTTGGTGGTCGCAATACTGTGACACGCATCACAATTGCTGGTTTTTCTGACATCACCATGGCACATGCTGGCAGTGAAGCAATCCGGAGAACCTCCGTTGAACGATCCGGCAGGCGAATTGGCAAACCGTTCCAGGTTGGGAGCTGCAAGGACAGGTGACGAGGAGTTATGACAGAGGGCGCACACCGACGCGTTATTCAGGCCGGTAGTCGTATGTGTGACCGTGCCGGTTGAACGCCAGTTCGCAGCTGCCGGATGAGGGGCCGCTACCCCGTGACAGCCGACACAGGAGTTAGTACCGAGAACAGTCGCAAAACTGGCGCCGTGACATTGCCGGCAGGCGGCCAGGCCGGTGTTACCACCACCCCCCGGATCCGCCTTGGCACGTGACCCGTGGTTGGCGGGAAGGTTCCAGGGCTGTGGATCGGAACTGTGTCCCATTACACCGTGACAAAGGGTGGTGTCGAAACAGCCGCCGGAGCCGATCGTCGCCGTGGCTGGCAGTTTTGCCACTCCTTCAGGGCTCAGGTTGGTCTTGCCGGCATGGCACTTCGCACAGGCCGGGGCATTACCGGGGTCTGCCGAGGTGTGGCTGCGGGTGCCGGTCCACGGTTTTGCCGGATGCGGGGCTGTGGTATGGCATCTCAGGCAGTCCTTCTGACGTGTACCGGCTCCACGATAATCGGCGCCGTGGCAGTTTGCACAGAACGCCATACCATTTACCCCGGACGCAGCCGCTTTGGCACGGGCGCCGTGAGAAGCGGGGTCACTCCATCCTGCCGGGTGTCCGGACGGCCCCTGGGGATGGCATGACGTGCCGTTTCTATCGGTACTGAAGCAGCTGACCGTGCTGATACCGCCTTTCAGATCGGTTCCGTGGCACTCCTTGCATCTGTCCGGAGCAGACAGATACGTTGCAGGATGGTTTCCGCCGTTTGAGGCGACAGCCCACCCGGCAGGATGTTTGCCGGATGCATCGAGGGTAATTGAATTGTCATTGGCGGTACTACATCCCCAGATGCTTATAAGCATGATCAGAATGACGCAGCTTCTCAATTTCATACATTTTCTCCTATCGGTGGCACGCCACACAGCGCTCGTTATTGGCTCTGCCGTGGCAGCGGTAGCAGCTGGCCGGGTCAAGTTTACCTTCGATCTTGTGCATGGTTATGAAGTTGCCACGGTGCGGCATCTCCCGGTCCGGGCGGTTGCCGTATTTTATGGACGGCTTCATTTCCACCTGGTTGGTGTGGCAGTCATTGCAGAAGGAGCTTTTGTGGCAGGTGGAGCAGAGACGGTCGTCAGACGCGGCGTAGAAACGGTGATTCTTGACGAAGGATTGTGTATGGCTGAATGAATTGAAGGGCTTCATGGTTCCCTTTTTCTGGTCTTCATGACATTCGGCGCAGTTTACCTGCTGTCCGACGACCAGTGTTTCAGGATGCGAAGCCGGAAGACCGGGAACTGTTTTCATCTGGGCGCAGGATGCAACTATGGCTAAAAGTCCGGCCAACGCAAGAAGCGGGAGCAGCAGTTTACAGGTTCTCATTTCTTCCCTCCTATACCGGTGTAGGTCATGTTGTAGGTCATGTTGTAGGTCAAGCGGAGAAGTGCTTTGGCTTCTTCGGTGAATTGAGGGTTCCTGCCGTAACTGAGGTCTCCGGACAGCGCCAGTGCAGGGGTAAAGTGATAGCCGAGTGAGCCGGTCGCTTCCCAGGCACTGTTTTCGTTGTAGATCTTGTCTTTAAAGAAGTCGCCTAGAAGGTCGATCGCGGCGAAGTAGCTCTTGGTGTCGCGCATGGCGTAGCAGCGGAATTCATGGTAGGAGGCGGAGGGATTGGCGCCGATGGCGAATCCCTCTCCGGCATTCAGGTAGTGGTAGCCGATGCCGCCACGGATGGAGTTATCTTTGTAGTTGACGCGGGTATCGAAGCCAAAGCGGTCGGCGCTGCCGAATTCACGGCTGTAATGCTTGTAGTCGGCGGCTAGTTCAAGGTTCTTGTTGATTTCGTACGAGGCGCTCAAGCCGGCTGAACTGGATTTGTCGTTGGGATTGAGAGCGGCGGCGGAAAACATGGTCCAGGCGTACAGGTAGCTTTGTTCGCGGTGCTGGTTGAATTCTCCCGTCACTACCAGGTGCTGGAGCGGTTTGACATTGAGCAGATAGGTGTGTTCGGCAAATTTTTGTGTTTCCGTGTTGTAGCTGCTGTGCCCGATGATGTCGACTGCTTTGACCGGGGTGATCCAGATGTCGCCCCCGACACGGCGGTAGTCCCCGGCGGTGTGGGTGACAAGAGTCGGCGAGGCACTCTCGTAGACACCTGAAAGTCCGATCTCAAGCAGCCCCTTGTAGCGGTAGTTGACGCGACCGCCGTAGAGGGTGTCCCCTTTGCCGTCGCTGGTTTCACCGCTGATATGGGCCGTGTGTACGGTTGCACCGCCGAAGAATGACAGGCCGAAACCCATCGGCAGGTCGGTGCGGGCGCTGATGCCGTCGATCTGCTCATTGACGATGCCTTCGCGGACAAAGAGCCGTCCGGCGCGAACCGTGGTGCCCGCCTGGTTGAAACGGTACTGGAGGTAGCCGTAGGTGAGACTTCCGGAGCTTTTATCGCTGTTGAAGCTTTTGTCAGCCAGATCTGCCCGTCCCCAGCCGTAGAGGTGGAGTGAAAGGTTGCCGTCGGCCAGCTTGTCGGCGGTAATACCAAGAAATTCGGTGGCGGGAAGCAGCCTTTCCTTTGAGGCTCCGGAAATATCCCGCCGGCCGATGCCGAACAAGGTGCTGGAGTCAACCGTTACGTCGGCTGCCAGGGTGCCGGACGAAGTAGCTGCAAATAACGCTGCGCAGAGCAGGGCGCAAAAAGCTTTCTTCATGGGGTGACTCCTGTATCAATGGATGAGAAGGCAAAAACGATTCTAAAATAGAACTTTATTCTAAACTTATCAACATAAAAGATAATAAGTGCCGTGTTTGTCCTGTTGCGGTAACCATAAGCTATTAGTAAATATAATTCAGTTTTACCTGAATGCAAGCAAATTTAACAAAAAAAGCCGGGTTGCCGAAAATTGAACTTTTTCGGCAACCCGGCTGTCTCAGTGAGACCCTGTAGGCTTTCCGCCCCATCCTCGCGGATGGTTTAGTATTATCGTTATGGTAGTACGGTGCGGTGTTTCGTACGTATCTGATCAGGATTACGTATTAAATTGCACTACTATGTCAAGTCTATTTTTTGTGCCTATTTTTTTCGGCATCCTGACACTGCCGGCAGCACGAACGCGTTGAACTTCAAACTGCGTCAGTCAGCCGCTTCTGTTTATTATTAAGCCGATTGAGGGCATGAATATACGCTTTGGCCGAGGCTACGATAATATCGGTTGAAGAGCCCTTGCCGACAACGGTATGGCTTCCTTCGCAGACTCGCACGGTTACTTCGCCCTGGGCATCGGTACCACCGGTAATGGAGCCGACATTATACTGCGTCAATTTCGCCTTTGACTTGGTCAGCTTTTTGATGGCCTTGAACGTTGAATCGACCGGACCGTCACCCAGCTCTGCGGTGCGCGCGGTGACGCCGTTAATTTCCATCTGAACCGTTGCCGTCGCCACGGCAAAAGAGCCGCAGGTGACCGTGACGTGATCCAGTTTGTACCGGTCTTCTTCCCGGACCTCATCAGATACTATCGCATCAAGATCTTCGTCAAAGATTTCTTTCTTCAGATCAGCCAACTCCTTGAACCGGTCGAAGGTGCGGCGGAATTTTTCGTCATCCAAATCGTGACCTAATTCAACAAGACGTTTGCGGAGAGCATGGTGCCCGGAGTGCTTGCCAAGCACTATGGCACTTGCCGAGAGACCAACCGATTCAGGGGTCATAATTTCGTAAGTAGTTTTTTCCATCAACATCCCGTGCTGGTGGATACCCGCCTCGTGGGCAAAGGCGTTCGCGCCGACGATCGACTTGTTCGGCTGCACAGCAATGCCGGTGACCGCAGTCAATAAACGGCTGGCCGGAGTAAGCTGCTCCGTCACCACGTTGGTAGCAAAGGGGAGGATGTCTCCCCTGGTCCTCAGAATCATGACAAACTCTTCCAGTGAACAGTTTCCTGCACGCTCGCCGATGCCGTTGATCGTGCACTCCACCTGACCGGCGCCGGCCTGTATGGCCGCGATCGAGTTGGCCACCGACAGCCCCAGATCGTTATGACAGTGTACCGAAATGACCGCTTTATCGATATTGGGCACATTGTCTTTGAGATATTTGATGATGTTGAAGTATTCGAACGGAATCGTGTACCCGACCGTGTCCGGGATGTTGACGGTCGTAGCACCGGCGGCAATGACGGCCTCGACTACCTCGGCAAGGAACGGCAGACGGGTACGCACAGCATCTTCACAGGAGAACTCAACATTCGGAGTATACGAGGCAGCACGCTTGACCGCCTTGACAGCTGAAGCGAGAACTTTGGCGGGCTCCATCTGCAGCTTGTATTTCATATGGATGTCGGAGGTGGCGATAAAGGTGTGAATACGCCCCTTCTCGCCGGCATATTTAAGCGCTTCCCAGGCACGATCGATATCTTTTTCACTTGAACGGCACAACCCCGCAATTTCCGGCCCTTTGATCGTCTGGGCGATCTTTTTAACCGCTTCGAAATCCCCCTCGGACGCGATCGGAAAACCGGCTTCGATGACATCGACATTCAGTTTCAGCAGCTGCTTGGCGATCCGCAGTTTTTCCTCGATATTCATGCTGTTGCCTGGCGCCTGTTCCCCATCCCTCAGCGTCGTATCAAAAATCCTGATAATCTTGCGCTCCTCTTTCTTCGCTCCCTTTGCCATTGTGTGTACCCCTTTCAGTGTCCTGCGACGTAAGCATGCTTTCTCGCAGGGATGTTTTCAGTCACATGAATAAAAAAAACCTCCACCCCATATTTGGGGCAGAGGTTTTGAGCCATCCGCGGTACCACCCAATTCGCCTGAAACAAACCAGGCCTTCATACGCCTTTAACGCAGGCTCACGACTCTGACTACCTGTCACCAGAGCGGCTCCAAGGCGAGTTCACCACAATGCTTACCGGTTCGCACCAACCACCGGCTCTCTGAAAAGCATGTAAATGGCTACTACTCCTCTTCATTGCCTTTACATTTTAGTAAGTTAG
>VFJM01000081.1 GCA_009886055.1 Geobacter sp.
ATTGAAGATGCACTGGAGCAGTATCTGGATGTTAATGAGTGGCAGATCAAGGGAATTCAGGAAGCGTTGCATGAAGCGGACAGTGCCGGCGCAGTTTTTGTAGACCATGACGACGTACTTGCAACGTGGGAGGCCAAAGTTGCGCGTAAGGTGGCTTGAGAGGGCGCTTCGTGACCTGGACGAAGCCGAGGCATACATTGCGCAGGACGATCCTCAAGCGGCAGATGGTGTAATATTGAGAATCGTCAGAGCGGTATCACATTTAAAAGAACAACCAGGCATCGGCCGGGCAGGCCGGGTACCCGGCACGAAAGAGCTGATTGTCCCGAAAACTCCTTTCATCGTGCCGTACCGGGTCAGGGACGATACCGTGCAGATTTTACGGGTTTATCATTCGGCCAGAAAGTGGCTTGATCGGATGTAGTTTTATACGTAAGGGGCTTCATTCAGAGTGTAAATTCACAAACAGCCCCCATTAACACAAAATAGTGCCCCCTTTCCTTGACCTATATCCTATCATGATGCATAATCCAGCCTCATTGATCAGCCTGGAGGCAGCACCGCATGGATACACCCGATAGTAGTGAAAACCAACCCTCTTCCCCCTTCGTTCATCTCCACCTTCATACCCAATATTCCCTGCTCGACGGCGCCATCCGCTTTGATGACCTGATCGCAAAGGCCAAACAGTACAACATGCCGGCGGTCGCTATAACCGACCATGGCAACATGTTCGGGGCGGCGGAGTTTTACCTTAAATGCCAGAAAGCCGGCGTCAAGCCGATCATCGGCTGCGAGCTCTACCTGGCACCCGAATCGCGCTTTTCACGGGATGCCAGAGGGATCTCCGACGCCGCCTACCATCTGATCCTGCTCTGCGAGAACCTTCAGGGGTACCGGAACCTTTCCTACCTGACCTCGGCCGGGTACAAGGAGGGGTTCTACTACCGTCCCCGTATCGACCGCGAACTGCTTTCGGGACGCTCCGAGGGGCTGATTGCCATGTCGGCCTGCCTCAAGGGGGAAGTGGCAATGCAATGCGGCCGAGGCAGGATGGAAGATGCGATAGCGACCGCGCGCTGGTACAGTGAACTGTTCCAGGGCCGCTACTACATCGAACTACAGGAAAACACCATCCCGGAACAAGATGTCGTCAACAAACGCCTGATGGAGGTGGCGTCCGAGCTGAAGCTGCCGCTTGTTGCGACAAACGACTGCCACTACCTCAACCGTGAGGACGCCCGTGCCCACGAGGTGCTGCTCTGCATCCAGACCGGCAAGACCATGGACGACCCGACCCATATGAAATTCTCGGTCGACGAGTTCTACGTCAAATCGCCGGAAGAGATGTCCCGGGCGTTTTCCTACGCTCCGGAGGCGGTCAGCAACACGCTGGCAATTGCCGAGCGCTGCAATCTTGATCTCGCGGTGGATGGCAAGACCTATTACTTTCCGCACTTCAACCCTCCAGAGGGGCAGAATCACGACGACATGCTGCGGGATCTGGCGACCGAAGGGCTTAAAGGACGGATGACGAGCATCCTTGCCAAATATCCCGACATGACGCTGGAGCAGCAGCAGGGGTACTTTGATCGTCTGACAATCGAGCTGGACTGTATCCGTGAGATGAAATTTCCGGCCTATTTCCTGATCGTCTCCGATTTTATCCGCTGGGCCAAGGATCGCGGTATTCCGGTCGGTCCGGGAAGGGGCTCCGCAGCCGGTTCGCTGGTTGCGTATTCCATCAAGATCACCGATCTCGACCCGCTCCCCTACAACCTGCTGTTCGAACGTTTCCTCAATCCGGAACGTATCTCCATGCCTGATATCGACGTCGACTTCTGCCAGGACCGCCGTTCCGAGGTGATCCAGTATATGGTCGACAAGTATGGCCGCGATCGCGTCTGTCAGATCATCACCTTCGGAACAATGGGCGCAAAGGCAGCCGTGCGGGATGTCGGGCGGGCGCTGAACATGACCTATGGCGATGTCGACCGGATTGCCAAGCTGATTCCGGATGACCTGAAAATGACCCTGAGCAAGGCGCTGCTGCAGGAACCGCAACTGAAAGAGATGTCCGCTGCCGACCCGCAGGTCAAGGATCTGCTCGACACCGCGCTCTGCCTGGAGGGACTCACCCGGCATGCTTCCACCCATGCCGCAGCTGTCGTGGTAGCGCCGGAGCCGCTGGAGGAGTTCCTGCCGCTCTACAAGGATCAGAAAACCGGCTCGATCAACACCCAGTACTCGATGAAATATGTCGAACTGGTCGGCCTGGTCAAGTTCGACTTCCTGGGGCTCAAAAACCTGACCGTTATTCAGAACGCCGTCAAACTGATTCGCGAGGGGAAGGATCCGGATTTCGACATTACCCTCCTGAAGGACGATGACCAGGCCAGCTACGACCTGATCAGCGCCGGCAACACAACCGGGGTATTCCAGCTTGAATCGAGCGGCATGAAGGAGATGCTGACCAAACTGAAGCCATCCTGCTTTGAGGATGTCATCGCGGCGGTCGCCCTGTATCGTCCCGGCCCGCTCGGCTCCGGCATGGTGGATGACTTCATCGACCGCAAGCATGGCCGCAAAGAGGTGGTCTACGACCTGCCGCAGCTGGAGACGATCCTGAAGGACACCTACGGGGTCATTGTCTATCAGGAGCAGGTCATGCAGATTTCCCGCTCGCTGGCCGGCTATTCGCTCGGACAGGCCGACCTGCTGCGGCGCGCCATGGGGAAGAAAGATCCGGTCGTCATGGCCAAGGAAAAGGAACCTTTTCTGGCGGGTGCCAAGCAACTGGGGATCGACCTGAAAAAGGCCGGCGAGGTCTTTGACCTCATGGCCAAGTTTGCGGAGTACGGCTTCAACAAGTCGCATTCGGCAGCCTATGCCCTGATCACCTACCAGACCGCCTACCTGAAGGCGCACTATCCGGTCGAATTCATGGCCGCACTGCTGACCTGCGACATGGACAGCACCGACAAGGTCGTCAAGAATATCAGTGATTGCCGTGAGCAGGGTATCGATGTGCTCCCCCCCGACATCAATTCATCCGGGCTTTCCTTTACGGTCGTCGGTACGTCGATGCGTTTCGGGCTGGGAGCGGTAAAAAATGTCGGCGGCGGGGCTATAGAAGCCATCCTGGAAGCAAGAACGGAAGGCCCCTTCAAGAGTCTGTACGATTTCTGCGAGCGGGTTGATCTGCGGAGGGTAAACAAGCGGGTGATCGAATCGCTGATCAAGTGCGGAGCGTTCGATTCCACCGGTGCGGCTCGTTCCGCCCAGATGGAGGGATTGGAAACCGCTTCAAGTTATGGCCAGAAGATTCAGGAAGAAAAGGCCAGCGCCCAGGTTTCGCTGTTCGGAACAGAGGAGGTGTCGCGCGGCAATGCCAGCGGCGGCATGAAATTGCCCAACACACCTGAATGGCATGACAAGGAAAAACTGGCTTTTGAGAAAGAGGCGCTCGGCTTTCTGATTACCGGCCACCCTCTGGATCGCTACATTGATGACGTCAAGCGCCTCTCCAACACCGACATCGCCAACATGGTGGAAATGGCTGACGGCAGTGAGGTGCGGATCTGCGGCATCGTCTCCGCTTTCAAGGAGATTACGACCAAAAAGGGCGACCGGATGGGATTCGTTACTATTGAGGATCTGACCGGCTCGGTTGAAATCACGGTTTTTTCCGACATCTACGCGACCACCTCTCCACTCTTGAAATCTGATGACCCGCTGCTGGTGGTCGGCAAGCTGGAAAAAGGGGAAAAGGGGTGCAAGGTGCTGATCATGAAGGGGGGCGAGGAGAATAACGGCAAACGCTTCCAGCGTGATCGCGGTCCGGCAGGTGACATCAAACTGCTCGCCGAGGCCCGGGCCCAGACGACCAAGAAAGTGTCGTTCATCCTGCGTATTGATGAAACCCCCGCAGAACAGATCACCCTCCTCAAGGAGGTCATCAAACGGCATCCGGGGAGTGTACCGGCCTGCATCCAGTTTCTGATTCCGAAACGGAGCCGCTCCATCATGCCTCTGGCAACAGGGATGAACGTAGCGGCCAGTGATGATTTAAGGCTGGAAGTGGAGAGGCTGTTAGGGTATAATGCCGCCACTTTTGAGTAAATAGTGTCCATCCGGAAACTCCGGATGAGACAATTCCGGTTTTCGACTACAAAAACAGATGAGGTGAATTATATGGCTACCCCGTTTTATCTTGAATTTGAAAAACCTATTGTTGAACTGGAAAAGAAAATTGAGGAACTGAATGCGCTGGCGGGTGGTGGTCTGGACATCGCCGCCGACGTGACCGCTCTTGAGGGTCGCGTGGAGGAGATGCGGGGCGATATCTTCGCCAACCTCTCCCGGTGGCAGACCGCGCAGGTGGCCCGGCATATCAACCGCCCCTTTACTCAGGACTATATCAATCTCATGCTGACCGAGTTTGTTGAACTGCATGGCGACCGGAACTACGGCGATGATCACGCCATCGTAGGCGGTCTGGCACGCTTTGACGGTCAACCGGTGATGATTATCGGGCACCAGAAGGGACGCGATACCAAGGAGAAGGTCTACCGCAATTTCGGCATGCCAAATCCGGAAGGGTACCGCAAGGCGCTGCGCCTGATGAAGATGGCTGAGCAGTTCAAGTTGCCGGTAATCACGTTTGTCGACACACCCGGAGCCTATCCCGGCATCGGCGCCGAAGAGCGCGGCCAGGCCGAGGCGATTGCCCGCAATCTGCGCGAGATGGCGAGCCTGCGCACCCCCATCATCGTCTGCATCACCGGCGAAGGTGGCTCCGGCGGAGCGCTCGCTATCGCGGTCGGCGACCGGATTCTGATGCTGGAACATTCGGTCTATGCCGTTATCTCACCCGAGGGGTGCGCCGCCATCCTCTGGTCGGACGGCACCAAGGGCGCCCAGGCGGCAGAGGCGCTCAAGCCGACGGCGAAGGACATCATAAAGCTGGGAGTCATCGACGAGATCATCAAGGAGCCGGTCGGCGGCGCCCACCGCGACCACGAGCTCACCGCCAGGAACATGAAAGAGGCGATCGCCCGCAACCTGACCGAGCTGAACAAGCTTTCCGGCGACGAACTTGTGGAAGGGCGTTACAAGAAATTCAGGGCCATGACACGGTGTGCCGAATAAGAACGGAATTGGGTGAAAATCATGAAATCCAGTATCGTATATGAGCAAGAAATTGACGGTCGCTGGCTGGCGGAAGTCCCGGAACTGCCGGGTGTGATGGCTTACGGCATAACGGCAGAAGCTGCCATGGGAAAAGCCGAGGCTTTTGCCTTGCGCGTTCTGGCTGATTGAATCGAAACTGGAGGTATTGATTATGCCATCGCTTGCACACAAAACTGAACGGGTCTTGAACCTTCTGCGTGAACTTCCACCCGCAAAAGTTAATGAAGTTATTGATTTTGCTGAATACCTTAAAGCAAAAAGCCTTAAAACCAAATCTCATAAGCTGAGCACGACAGAATTGCCGCTTTCCCATCTGGGTGCGGTTGAACCGGATGTATTTGAATACTCCTCACCATCAGATGTCGCGCAAAAACATGACCAATGGTTCCGCAGCCAAGTGGAAGAAGCTTTGATCGTTGCCGATAACCCCGTGACAGAATTTATTCCCCATGAAACGATCAGTTCCCGCTGGTGCGAGAAAAAGAAAGCCTTGCAAGCTTGCGCGGCAAAGAGCAAACCGGCATGATTATCGAATGGTTGCCTGCCGCCGAGCATGATTTCGACGCAATTGTTGATTTTATTGCTGACGATAACCCGGTAGCCGCCATCGAACAAGGTGATGAGATTGAACGGCAGATAGCAGGCTTGCGTGAACATCGCCAACGTGGCCGGACAGGCCGTGTCAAAGGGACGAGAGAGCTGGTCATCGTCCGTACTCCCTTCATTGCCGCCTATCGCATCAAACGGAATAAGATCCAGATACTGAGAATTTTTCATGGCGCACAACTGTGGCCTGACTCCTTTTGATATTTACGCATCCCCCTTAACCTGTGACGACAGGATTCTTAGCAGATACAAGAGTGTCATAAATGCGATCAATCCAATACAGTTCACTATTGAAGGGCATTGAAGGAGTCAGAAAATGTGTAAAGCCGTTAAGAACAACGTAACCCTGCCGATAGGTGGCCAGGTAATAACCGAAGCGGTTCAAACCATCATCGAGCGAATGGGAATAACCAAGGCAGCCGTCTTTTTGCGTGAAACCATGTCGCAGCCGACTGATTATCTTGCGTTGAAAGAAAAACTGTTCGCCAAAACATCGGCAGCTGATGTTTACGCCGCAATCAAGGCCAAGTGAACTCCCTCCAGCTTTTCGCAGGTTGGGTTAACAGCCCCATCGCGTAACCCAGCCTGCGATTCTTACCCTCACAGCTCCTTGTCAAACATCCTGCTTAAAAACTCCGGTTCGATCTGGCGCAGCTTGAGAGTTTTGATGATGCCCCCCTCGTCTTCGGTGGAGGTCAGCACCGCCGGTATGTTGTGATCACTGTTGATGTAGACCATGTCAAACTCGCTGTCTTTGGGATTGAGTCGTATTTGCATTTCACGATGGTGAAGAAGTCGGTTCTTTTTGTAGATTCCAGGGTTCGATGGTCTTGTCTCAGTGAAGGAATATTATAAACACACCATCTGCTTTTTCTGGTACTCTCCGCACACCCTCCCCAAATTCCCGCCCGGCGAGGCATAACCAATGACAATCTCGTCGGCCAGTTCCATCATCAGGCGGTTGCGCTGGTAGCAGGTTTCTTCCGATGCGTGAGTGACGCTGTCGGCATAGCGGGTGATGATCAGCAGGCGGTCGGCATCGAGGGCTTCCCTGATCTCCGTTGGCCATTTTTTCATCATTCCACGCGCCAGGGCCAGGATGATCGGTTGTGTTCCTTTCAGCAGATAATGGAGTACGTCTTTCTCAATACGGGAATGAAAGCCGGATATGACGCAGGTGCCCTTTTCGCGCTGTTCAATGGCCCAGTCAAAAGATTTGATAACAATCAAATTGTTAAAACCGAACTACAGCATGGAGCTTTTGTACTTTGTTGATGTCGTTTTTTGTTTGATTATGAACAAAAAGAACTTGCCGCACCTTCTATCAACTCCCTTACATCACCGATCTTCCTAGCCATGGCAAATTTCCAGACGCCATACGTCCCATCAGCATTGACCGCATTTACCCATCGCTGGGCTGCCTGTGTCTTGACTTCCGCCAGTTCATCAAATCCTTTTGTTTCAAGTATCAGGTGAATAACCTGCTCGGTCTTCAGGCGGATGATGAAATCAGGAATGTAGTCGTGAGGTTGACCGTTGTGCAGATAGGGTATTGCAAATCCGAGTCCGGCATTTTTTACAAAGGCATCCACCAGCTTGTGAGTGTCAATAATGTAGGTTGCGGACTGCTCCCACACTTTAGTATCGGCCACGGAGTAATTCAGGTGGCTGTTCACCACCTCACGGACATCTTTACTGGTCCAGTAGTCCACATCAATAGTGGAACCTGGGCCACGGCTGGTTTCATAACGTGGCACCTCCGGGGCTTCGCCCTGCGATGTGTCAGGTTTTATTGCTTCAACCAGGCGTTCTATCACCCATCCATAATAGGGGGACAGAAATACATCCAGTATATCGGCCGGTGCAATCGGCTTAACCTTTTCTTTGAGGTACGTTTCAACGATCCTGGCTATCTGCGGAAACAGCACATGCACCGGTACTTCGCACCCCGGCTGTGATGCATATTCCCGTATCAGGTCACGGGCCAGTTGAAAGGTCAGTTCTTGAAACCTGCGCCCCTGCCGATATGGGTTCAAGTCCACGTTCTCCAGCCTGCCCGGCCCGGTCAGAGAATAGCGACCGTTATTGTTAGCAATCCCGGCTTTCATCTGCACTTCCGGCGGAATATTCAGCGGATCGAGATTGAGCGTTGCAACATCATTCCAGTCAACGGAGATTCGATTGCGGATTGCCTGCCGATAGCCTTCTACACGGGGAAAGCTAATTTCAAAGCGTTTCTTGGCGGGTACGGCGCTGACATGGTAGCGCTTGGGCGGTTTTGCCGTTGCCCCGCCTTTATTCTCCTTGAACGGGATCACTTCGAACGGGACACCAAAAACCTTGGCCACCTCCTCCGTCAAAAGATCATTTTCACCGAGCTCGTAACTCTTTCTCCTCAGTCCTCGCCCCACTACCTGTTCACAGAGCAGTTGCGACATGAAAGGGCGCAGGCCGACAATATGGGTGACCGTGTTACAGTCCCACCCCTCGGTCAGCATGCCCACGCTGACGATGCAGCGCACATCCCGCCCCGGCGGGTGCAAGGGGCGTTTCAGCTTATGCGCCAATGCCTCGAATCCTTCCGGGTAGAGCGGCCTTCCCTGTTTGTCCGTTGGCCATGCAACCTTTCCCACGGTGTCCAGAGAAAGACGCATCCACGTTGATTCATCCCCCTTGCTCTGGTCAGAATCGGTTTCGTGGACCACCTTGGAGTCAACCCGGATGGTGTAGATCATCTCCTCGGTGTTGCGAAATGCTTCGATCCCGGCAGATGGGATTCCAGCCGGTTTCACATCTTCGGCCAGCCATTCATGGATCATCTTGCCAATCCTGGTATTTTTGCAGACTAGGATAAACACCGGTGGGCGGGGATCTTCGCTGTTGTTCTCCCACTCCTGCCTCAGATCTTCCCAAAGTCCGGCCAACATGGCAACCGGCGTATTGGCCCATTTCAGGATAGCTTCCGGCTTGGGGCTTCCCTTTTTGCCGCCCCGTTCAGCAGGGGTCAGCTTGGGTAGAATCCAGCGCCAGACATTGAAATAGCCGGGTATCTCCGCACCGGTGGTGTCCCGTACCGCAAGCTGGGGGATCTTCACCAGCCCCGATTCAATGGCGTCAGTCAGACCAAAATCGCTGACCACCCAAGGGAAGGTGCGGTTAGTCTCCTGCCCCACGCGCCCCAGGTAATATGGGGTTGCCGACAGGTCAACGCAGAAATTGATCTTGCGCTGCTTGTGTATCCGATCCAGGCCGTCAATCCAGACAGTTGCTTCCTTGAAAAACTCTTCACTATCCTCGTCATCTCCGAACAGATCATCTTCCGTTTCATCTGCCTCGGGCCGGGAAATCCGGTAGGCATGGTGCGCCTCGTCGTTAAAGACCAGGATGTTCTGCTTGCCCCCTACCTCGCGCCCCAACACCCGATTGACCATGGAGGTATCGCTCTCCACATACTTGAGCGACTCCACGAACACCTTTTTCAGATTGCCCTGCTTGTCCTTGTCCTCGCTGATAACCGTCAGCATCCCCGCGCCAAGCTGCCGCTGGAAATCCTCCGGCGTCAAATAGCGCTTGCCCCGCGCCGTGGTGGTCTCCTTGCCGATGGTAATGGTTTCCTTGACCCGGATCGGAATCCCGGCCTTCATCACCTTTGACTTCTCCCCACCGGTCTTGACCCCTTGCGGTTCAAATATATGCCAGTTGCTCATCAGCACACGTCCCTTTGCCAAATCAGGCATCAGGTGCGTTGGGACAAGGTCTCGGGTGCGGTACAGGCTCGCCTCGCCCCTGGTAGGATCAAGCTCCAGCAAACGGTTACGTATGGTCACGTTAGGGCAGACGATCAGGACAACATCGGAATAGACGGCGTTCATGCGGTCATTGACCTTGTTCAGAATGCTCCAGGCTGCCAGCATCCCCATAACAGTGGTCTTGCCCGAACCGGTGGCCATTTTGCAAGCATAGCGCTGAAAAGCGCTGTATCCTTCAGCCTTGCGCTCATCGCTCAGATCATCAACCGGTATATCGATCCCTTGGAGGAAATCGCCCCGTGCCTCATTCAGGAAGATAATTGTCTCCACCGCCTCAATCTGGGCAAAAAACAGCCGGTGCTGCCGCCCATCGCGCCTCCAGTAATTGAGAAGTTCTTGCGTAGTGCGGGTAACGCCACCCTCACCCCGGAGCGCCAAGATCCGCCACTCCTTGACCCGATCCCGTATCTGGTTGACCAGGATCAGTTCAAGCCATTGGCCACGGGCTTCATGGGCCACATCGCCAGAAGGTGCCTTGGGGTCACGGTAGAAATAACCAGCTCTTCGGCGGCCTGTCCTGCGTTCCGGCGAACACCCTTCGTCGATGTACCAATGTTCAGCGGGTTCGAGATAGGGGGAGTTCAGAATCGGTTGATCAACCTCAAAACTGCTCATCAGTGGGCCTCCTTCAAGCCCTTGATGACTTGCAGCTCGTTCCCCCGGTCGTCAATCACCTTGACGGCAATCTGTGTATATTCATTGGCCTCGAAGGGTGCAGAGATCGTCCCGGCCAGATGATCCCAGACACTCTCTTCGTGGGTGGATTTAAGAGCCTTTTTCAAGTTGTCCCAGGCGTTGGTGCGTGGGAAGAAGGCTTGAGAAACATGGAAGCAGAGTCCGTTGTAGTCCGTATCCAGGAACCAGGCAGGAACATCGTTCCCCTTGCGGTGATCGGTTTCCAGCGTTGTAGGATCGAAGACATCCAACCCCACCAGTTCCACTTGATAGCGTACTGGATCGTCTTTTCCTATAGGCTTTACTGTGTGAACCTTTATCTCCGGCAGACCGCAGACACTGAATATCTGGCTGGAGCGCATGTTTTTCAACAGATCGCCCATCATCAGGTCAGGTGTTGCCTGCACGTAGGTGGCGGGGATCATAATATCAGCGGCGTTTTCAATCAGTATCCGGGCATGGGGCTGGATGGCAAAACCGATGACGTACAGGTGTGTGTAACCCTTCAGGTTGGCTTCTTTCAGCGCCTCATGCACCAGCTTTTCGCTAACCGCGCCGCTTTCCGGTCCAAACACCAGGGCAACCGGTTTTTGTGACAGTTGCAGCATGCCGACGGACTTTTCAACCGACTCCTGGCAGGCATCTTCAAGGCTCGGATTCTGTCCATGAGCCGACGCATCTACCACTGCTTCAGCAGAGAGGGAAAGGGTCTTGGCCGGAGGCCGGATATTCTTCAGCGTCACTGTCTTTCCACCACCCAGATGCAGGAGCGGTGATTTGCGCAGCACCTCCAACATCCGGTCGATGAAAGAGCCGTGGCTTTCCGCCGCACCTGCCCCCGAATCTTCTTCGCCGTCACCCTCCCAATCAACCGGTGTGGGAATTGTAGCCTCTACGCAGAACGGTCCGGATATACGTGTGATTTTCTTTTCTTCTTCTGGTCGGTCAACCAGAACCTCTTCCGAAGGTTTTTCGTTATTAGCGATGGATTTCAGGGTTGTATGGAAAACGATACCACCAATCTCTTCGCCTTTTCGGTTTTGTCTGTGCACATAGACAAAGCCACCAGCCGGACCTCTGGCTTCGTCTTTCAGCTCGTAATAGGGGAAAGTGGCTGTTAGAATACGCTGGCGTGCCAATGCTAAGGGGACACGGGATGTGTCGCAGGTGATCCAGCGTCTGCCCCACTGCTCTGCAACATAGGCGGTAGTGCCACTGCCACAGGTTGGATCCAGCACTAAGTCGCCAGGGTTGGTGGTCATGAGAAGGCAGCGTTGGATAAGAGATGCAGCAGTTTGAACAACATAAATTTTATCATCAGAAAAGCCTGTCATTTTAGTATCTGACCAAATATTGGAGATTGGCGATACAGGGAAGTCATCAATAAAACGTCTATACATTAAAGATTTACCGATAGCTTTTAGCCGCCCTAACTCAGCAAGTTTCTGCATTCCTTCTGGATAGGTTGGTTTCCAGTGTCCATTAGCGTTTGGATAATAAGTAACACCTTGGTACTTAAAAGGCTGAGGCTCAGAAGCTGCACCCATACTTGTACAGTTATCAGCAGCAAAAACCCTCCAACCATCAGGAATTAAAGCGTGATTTTCTTGTTCTCCAGCAGTCATCCGGCGTTCTTCCTTGCCATCAATTGATTGAAGCCAAACATATTGAGTGGTACCTTCTTCTCCAAGAATTTTTTGCCGATATAGCTGATGATATTTTAATCTGCTGATATCGCTTGCATACCACAATAAATAATCATTGACTGTCGCGAGTGCTTTTGTTGTGGTACCGGAAGTCTTTTCAACAATAATTACTGATACAAAATTCTCCGCTCCAAATACTTCATCCATAACTTCCCGCACATGATGCAAGTTCTCATCGCTGATCTGTAGAAAAACACTTCCGGAAGGTGTCAACAGGTCTTTCGCAAGGAAAAGCCGATCCCGCAAATAGGTCAGATACGAGTGCAACCCCAATTCCCAGGTATCCCGGTAGGCCTTGACCATTTCCGGTTCGCGGGTCATGCAATCATCGTCGTTGTGGTCTACGCTTCCCACATTTTTCTGACGCACGAACGGCTGAAAATTGGAGCCAAATTTAACCCCATACGGTGGGTCGATGTAGATCATCTGTACCTGACCGCCCATCCCCTCGTAGTGCAACAGTGAGTTCATAACCACCAACGAATCCCCCAGAATCATCCGGTTGACCCATTTATCTTTGTACTCGTAGGCCTTCAGAATCTGGTCAGTCACGGGGTGTTGCGGATCGGCGAACAGGCTGAACATGTCCAGTTGCGGGGCTTTGATCTTGTGGCTTTTCAGGGTCTCGATGATTCCCTTGGTGGAGAGGCGTTCATGGACAAACAGCGGCAGGGTCGGTACATCAAAGGAGAGGCGTTCGGCCTTACCTGACCAGTTGAGAAACGGCTTGGAAAGCGCCGCAAGCTCCCGCGCCGCAGCCTGTGCTTCCTCCATCGTCTCGGCTTCCAGAATTCGCTTGATCAACGCCTCGCCCTGCTCTCGGGCCGGATTCTGACCATCCCAGTTCAGCACGGGTGAGAGAGAGGAATCATATTTGTACGTCACCGGTGCTTTCTTCTTCTTGAAACTGGCCTGCGTCCCCACCTCGGGACGCATGGGGCTTTCGGCCTCAGGATGGTGGTAGTTTTTGGCTTCAACATCTGGTGTGGTGGTTTTCTTACCTTTGGCCATTATTTACTCCGCTAATGTTTCAGGGTTGAAAGCCGCTAACAAGTACCACAGATATGCCTTTTATACCAACTTCAAATATGTACTATATCTTGACTTCTGGTGTGTGTTTCCAGCCGACGCCTCAGGGTATGCTCTGCCCAAAACGAGGCGCACATGACAAAGATTCTTACCAGCAAGGAAATTGGCTTCAGATTGAAGCAGCTACGACAACGGGCGGGGATCAGCCAAGAGAAGCTGGCCGAGCTTGTTGGTGTGTCTACGAATCAGCTGCAGAAGTATGAATCCGGCAAGAACATGCTGAATACGGAAAAGCTACAGTTAGCGGCGGGGGCACTCTCAGTGTTTGTTCAGGACTTCTTTATTGAAAGGGAAGACGTTCTTCCTCTGGCAGTTTCCGAAAAACTCCTCCTTGACTCCTACCGGGCAATTCCCAACAAAGAAATCCAGGAAAGCATCCTCAAGATAACCACCAACGCCACCAAACAGGCTTGATACAAACTCCGGCGTACTCACACCGGAGCAATATCAACAATCTAATTTAAATCCCATAAATTCCATAAATCACGATTTAGAGTACCTACCGATGGAGCAGTATTGACATAACGGCCATCTTACGCCATTGTACATCCTGATTTTTCGACTATTAACGTTGTCCTGAACAAAGAGGAACCATGCTCGAACGTCTGCAAAAAATAATATCCGCCGCCGGAATCACCTCGCGAAGGGCGTCTGAAGCGCTGATCCTTAATGGCCAGGTTGCCGTCAACGGCGTCGTGGTAA
>VFJM01000157.1 GCA_009886055.1 Geobacter sp.
ATGAACAGGTACGGGATGGAGAAGGTATCGCAGACGCTTTTCAGATGGCCGATGATCTGGAAGCGCAGAGTGTCATCCAGGGCCGAAAGCGGTTCGTCCATCAGCAGCAGTCTCGGATTGGAAAGCACGGCGCGCCCGATGGCTACCCGCTGCTTCTCCCCCCCGGAGAGATTGTTGACCCCCCGCTTCAGCAGGTGGCCGATCTGCAGGACCTCCACCAGGGTGTCGAAATCCACCCTGCGCTGGTCGGCGGGACAGCGGTTGAGGCCGTAGAGCAGGTTACCCTGCGTGCTCAAGTGCGGGAAGAGATGAGGGTGCTGAAAAATAATGCCGATGCGGCGCTTTTCTGGCGGGATGTCTGTTCTGCCGTCAAAGAGGGTTTCTCCGTTCAGCTGGATCAGGCCGCTGTCCGGCCTCTCCAGCCCGGCAATCATGCTCACCAGCGTCGACTTGCCGCTCCCGGACGCCCCGAAGACGCCGGTCCTGAAATGGGAAATGACAACATCCATATCGAGGTCGAAACTGCCGAACCGCTTCTGCAGTGCAATGCGGAGTTCCATGTCAATCCACCCTGATCATGCGACGGCTGAGGTATTCGTGAAACAGCAGCACAATCACCGAAATGAGAACGGAAACCAGGCAGAGCAGCATCGCCATCGCATCGCCGTCGGGAGAGCTGGCATATTCGTAGATTGCCAAAGGAATGGTCTGCGTCACCCCCGGTATGTTGCCGGCCACGATGATGGTGGCCCCGAACTCACCCAGGGCACGGGCGAACATCAGCGCCGAACCGGCAATCACCCCCCGCAGTGAAAGAGGAATGACAACCGAGAACATCGCATCCAGCCAGCCGGCCCCCAGGGTGCGTGATGCCTGGATGATTCGCGGATCGATGCCCTCCATGCCGATGCGGATCGAGCGCACCAGCAGCGGAAATCCAACCACAGCCGTGGCGATCACCGCCGCTTTCCAGGTGAAGATCACCCTGATCCCCAATGGCTGCAGCAGGTGTTGGCCGATGAATCCCTTCTGACCGAGCAGGATCAGCAGCAGGTAGCCGATGACCACCGGCGGCAGCGTCAGGGGGAGGTTGACGATCACATCCAGCGCCACCTTTCCCCGAAAACGGCAGTACGTCATCAGGTAGGCCACCCCGAACCCGAACGGGAGCGACACCAGCGTTGCGGTGAATGCCACCTTCAGCGACAGGAGTATCGCGCTGTATTCTGCTGTTGAAAAACTCTGCATATCGTCCTATCTGGTCTGAAATCCGTACTTTGTCAAGACCGCCTTTGCGGCGGAAGTTTTCAGGAAGGCGAGAAAAGCCGCCGCTTCAGGTTTTTTTGCTCCGGACGCCGTCAGCGCCAGGGGATAGCTCACGCGAGGATAGAGATCCTGGGGCACAGTGAACAGTATCGTGGCATGTTTGGCCACCTGCACGGCATCGGTTTTGTAGACGAATGCGCCGTCTACCTCACCACGTTCAGCATACATCAGGCATTCACGCACGTCCTTGGCCATGACCAGCTTTTTTTCGAGCAGTTTGTCGATGCCCCCCCTCCTGAAGGCTTCCATGGCATATTCCCCGGCCGGGACGCTTCTGGGGCTGCCGATGGCGATTTTAGCAAGTGCGGCAACATCCCGGATACTGCCGAGCTTTTGCGCCCCCCTCCCCGCGAAGACCAGCACGTTGTAGGCAAAGGTATCGATGCTCTTCTCGTCGACCACTCTCCTGGCTTTCAGGTACTCCATCCATTCGGGGTTGGCGGATATGAAGATATCGACCGGCGCCCCCTGTTCGACCTGCTTGGCCAGCTGGCCGGAGCCGCCATAGTTCTTGATGAACTTCACCGCCGGATGTTTTTTTGCATATCCCTCAGAGAGCTCATTCATGGCCTCTTTCAGGCTGGCGGCGGCGGAAATGAATACTTCGGCGGCGTAGAGCGGCGGAGCGGCGAGCAGAATCAGGCCGGCTATCAGTAAGCTGGAAATAATTTTCTGCGCTGTTTTGCAGAAAATCTGTTCGTTACCGCACTTATCCGGATTTATCGGGGCCAGCGCCTTAGAAGTGATTTCCCGAGAGTTACCGGCAGAAATCAACCTCGGCAGCGCCCTCATCCTGTTGATCAGGGCTGCTGCTGACAGAGCAGGCAGTTTATTCAGCAGACACATTATTACTGAACCTTTCCGGGGTCAACCACTAAGGGAGCTATTGTCAGATGCACGATAGTAGCGCTATTTGCCTCATACTTCAATATGATGGTTTACATCCCGCATCAGGGCACCAGCAGAAATTGACATCGTCAAGAGGTGTGATATCATGAAAAAATGCAAAAACTAATCAAGGAGGTTGCACATGAGACTAGCCGCAGCGTTGGCAGGAATAGCCCTGCTTGCCGCATCCGCCGCCTTTGCCGGTGCCCCGAAGACCTATCAGGTTACCGGGCCGGTTCTGGAAGTGAAGGACGACATGGTCGTTGTTCAGAAAGGAAAAGAAAAGTGGGAGATCGCCAAGGACAAAGATGCAAAGGTAACCGGTGATCTCAAGGTCGGGAGCAAGGCAACAGTCACGTACACCATGAAGGCCGCGACCATCGAAGTCAAAGGTGATGCCAAGAAGAAGTAGCTCCTGTTTGCCCGCCGCGAGACAAATCGGGGGATCCGTACGGATTCCCCGATTCCCATTTGACAGCACTTCACGGAGGTTGCCGCCACGGCTTTTCTCCCTCTCCGCTCTCCCGCATCTTATCAAATCCCGGATCGACCTGCATACTCATCGGGCTCGCCCTGATGAGCAGTTTATCATCACAAATCAGTATGGTTTTACTCATCGCGTTTCTCATCGGGAGTTATTTTGATGCCTGCATGGCATTTTCTCACGTTAGTGGTTATAGTTGCATCCATGGACCTTCCAGATAAGCATCATGACGTGGATACCAGCTCCTGGAGAGCACTCCCCGCAAGAGACGGCACCTTTCTGACCAGGCAGCAGGCGCGTTCCTGGGCGCTCGTGCTGGACTCACGATCGATCCCCTGCTGCATCGAGTCCGACGGCAACGGCTGGCTGCTGCTGGTGCCGGAACATCAGCTGGAGAGCGCCCGCAGGGAGCTGCGCCTGTACGAGGAAGCCAATCAGGACTGGCCCCCCGCCGTCCCGGCCGCACGGCAGCTGATTGAGAACACCCTGCCGACCGTTTCGGTCCTGCTGCTTCTGGCGACCTTTTACAACCTGACCCTTATCGGCCTCTCCGTTCCGGAGCGCGGCATTCTCGACCTGTACGAGCTCGGCGCCGCCCACGCAGCAGGCATCAGGGGCGGCCAGTGGTGGCGATGCGTCACCGCTCTCACCCTGCATGCCGGTTCGGTGCATCTGCTCAGCAATCTGGCTATCGGCGGCGCCTTCATCATCCTGCTCTGCCGGGAGCTCGGCTCCGGTTTGGCCTGGAGCCTGCTGCTGGCTTCCGGCACCCTCGGCAACCTGATCAATGCCTGGGTACAATCACCGGATCACCGCTCGGTCGGGGCTTCCACCGCCGTTTTCGGCGCGGTGGGTATTCTTGCGGCCATCAGGCTGGTACGCGACCGCCATCATCTGCAGCGGCGCTGGTTTATCCCGGTCGCCGCGGGATTGGCTCTGCTGGCGATACTGGGTACCGAGGGGAGGCAGACCGACCTGGGTGCACACCTGTTCGGATTCTGCTTTGGCGTGTTCTTCGGGGTTTGTGCGGAATCTTTGATGGGGAAATACGGACGTCCCGGAGCTGTTCTGAACTTCCTGCTTGCAGTTTTGAGCGTGGCACTGGTGGGAGCGGCATGGTGGGCTGCGCTGGAGTTTCCCGGATGACAGGACGCTCTGGAAGTTCGTTTTTTTTGTTGCTCTAGCGGGAATTAGCGTCATACTTGCCGGGAAAGGAAGGGGCATCAGTGCGACAGCATCAGCTTCAGGAAAAATACCCGAAATACCGGTTACTGATTGAGCAGAGCGAACACGGCAACAGCATCCGCGGCGCCATCAAGCGCGGTGAGGAGTCCGTGTATGGCTGGACAGCGCACGGCCTGCCGACCGACCTGGCGCGTTTTCTGGCGTCTCACTACTCCTACGACTCTACACAGCGTTATTTCGAGATGTTTCAGCAGATGACCGGTGATGCCTATCCGATCGTATTCCGCGATGCGGACGGCCTTGAGACCGCACTTGCCTACAAGGGAGACCAGCCGTGCAGCGCCGGGATCACCTTCGACATCCGGGGCGATGAAGTCCACATCTCCCGTTCCTTTGCGGACGGCGTTCCGCTCCCGTCCGCCGCCGTCGTGCATGGGCAGATGCTGTTCGACCTTGCCGCCGGTGTCGTCGTCCCGGTTGCGAATCGTGACGCCTGGAAAAGATGGGAGACGGTTTTCGAGGAACTGGACGGAACGCAGGATGACTTTGACGGCGACGAGTGGGATGAGGAGGAATGGGACGAAGAAGAGGTTACCGAGCCTGCAGCAGACGTCCCGGAACTCCGCAGCCTGCGCCACACCGTCATCGCGCCGCTTGAGCTCTTTAATCGCTCCGCCATCCGGCTTTCACCGGAAGCAATCGATGATCCGGACACCCATTGCTATTTCCGGCTGAATGGTGTTTCCCCTGCAGCGTTTTTCACAAGCGCCCTGAACTACCTGCTGGATATTCCAGGCGGCCTGACCGGCACAACCGCATTACTGGAACCGGTCAGCCTGTATGAACAGATGAACTTTCCCCTTTCCAATTCTGCATTCTGGCTGTTCAACCCGCAGCGCCGCTCGAACCTCCCGACACCGATGAAGGCCAAAAAGCGGGTGCGGACGGTTATCGAGACGGCTTTTGCATTGCTGGATGAAACCAGGCCCACCGCACGAAACGCGATTATCCGTTCGGTGACCTCTTCCTCCGATTTCTTGAAAAGGGATGTGAAACGGGAAGCTAAAAAGCTTATTACCGTACTAAGCGAATCATGGGCTCAATCACTGATCATCGTCATGGCGAAACCGGACGGCTGGCTTTTTCTGAAGGATGACCACCGCTCCCAGGCGCGGCTGATGCGGATTCTGTACGAGATGTTCGGGCTGGAGACCTTTATTGGCGGATCTGTGCCGGTGAGGATGGAGCTTGCCTCAGCCAGAGTGCTGAAAGAGTTGCCGCACTTGACGGCACGCCTGCAGGGAGAAGGATTTTCGCTGCGGATCGGCAGCGAGCCGCTGACAGCGGCATCGTGGGAATTCTCGCTTGACGCTACCCGGAGCAGTCAGGACTGGTTTGAACTGAAACCGGAAATCCGCTGTAACGGCGAGATGTTGACGGAGGAGGAGCTGCGCTCCCTGCTGGACGGCAGCGGCATGCTGCGCCGTGACGGCAGGCTGATGCTGCTGGATGAGGTCAGCGCCCAGGTGCTGGCCATGTTCGCAGGTGCCATGCCGTCAGCTAAAAAGAAGAAAAAGGGGGGGCAGGATCTGGTCCGTGTGCCGCGCCTGCAGATTCTGGACTGGCTGCAACTGCGCAGCCACGGCGTACAGGTCAGGCTGTCGCCGGACGATGCCGGGACCCTGGAGAGCCTGCTCAATTTTTCATCCATACCGGCGCGTCCGGTGCCGGCTGGGCTTAACGCCACCCTGCGCCATTACCAGGTCGACGCCTGGCACTGGCTCGCCTTTCTGTACGAGCACCGTTTCGGCGCCTGCCTGGCCGATGACATGGGTTTGGGCAAGACCGTCCAGGGGATCACCCTGCTGGCCGGGATCATGTCCGGCGAGCTTCTCAGCGCCGCCGCTCCGGGAACGCCGCACCTGGTGGTTGCGCCGCCGTCACTGCTCTTCAACTGGGAGGCGGAGATAGCCCGTTTTCTCCCGGCCGCCCGGGTCATGCTTTACAGCGGCAGCGGGCGCAGCAGTGCCGAATTCGCCAATCACGATATCATCATCACCAGCTACGGCATTGTCCAGCGCGACTGCGACCTGCTGGCAGATCAGCGCTTCAATGTCCTCATTTTCGACGAGACCCAGATGGTCAAGAATCTGCAGGCAGCCACCACCAACGCCGTCCGCAAGCTGAAAGGCGCGTTTACTCTGGCGCTGACCGGTACGCCCGTGGAAAATCATCTGGGAGAATACTTTGCGATCATGGATCTCTGCCTCCCCGGACTGCTGGGAACGCGCGAAGAGTTCAGCCGCAAACTCAGCCGGGATGGCGCTGCCGGTACGGCACGGCTGATCGGGCGCACCCGCCCCTTTGTGCTCCGCCGGACAAAACAGCTGATTGCCGCGGAGCTGCCGCCAAAGATAGAGATGGACATCCCGCTTGAACTGACGACAAAACAGAGAGTCTTTTACCAGCGTACCGTGGAGGAGGTGCGCGGCAAGGTCAGGGAAGCCTACGAAAGCCGCGCCCCTGCCCAGGCCCGCATCATCGCCCTGACCGCCATCCTCCGCCTGCGCCAGATCTGCCTGGCCCCGGCCCTGGCCTCACCCGGAGCCAGCGACGCCTCGCCGAAACTGGAATTTTTGGCCGAACAGCTGGCTGAACTGCGTGATGAAGGGCACAGCGCCCTGGTGTTCTCCCAGTTCACCGGCTACCTTGACATCATCGAAAAAGGGCTGAAGGAACAGGGGTTCGCCTGCCTGCGGCTGGATGGCTCGACACCGGTTCCCCAGCGGAAAAAGCTGGTGCAGACATTTCAGCATTCAGCGGAACCGGCCGTCTTTCTGATCAGCCTCAAGGCGGGTGGCAAGGGGCTCAACCTGACCCGCGCCACCTACGTCTACCACATGGATCCCTGGTGGAACCCGGCGGTTGAAAACCAGGCTTCCGACCGGGCCCACCGCATCGGCCAGACCGGGCAGGTCACCATCACCCGCCTGATCATGCGGCATACGATTGAAGAAAAGATGATGGCCTTGAAGGAGCAGAAACTTCAGCTGTACCGGGCTATTCTGGAGGATGGAACCGGTGGCGGAGGGGCGGGGCTGACTCGGGAGGATTTCGATTTTCTGCTCGGATGATTCCACGCACCATCAGGAATCACCATGTCCGGATTGATCCGCGCACAAGATGAAGCTGTATTATGCCGGCTCTTCCAGATCTTCTTCGAGGAGCGGCGTGATCACAACCCTGATCTTCCCCTTGCCCCAGAGACCGATCTTCTTGGCGGCGGCGCGGGAAAGATCGATGAAGTGAAAAGACTTGGGAGCACAACGGTCGTTGATGGTGACAGAAACTTCCTGTTTGCTGACCGGATTAACGACCCGTACCACGGTGCCGAGCGGCAGGCTCTGGTGGGCACCGGTCATTTTTTCCGGGTTGTAGCGTTGGCCGGAGGATGTGCGCCGCCCCTCGAATTTTCGCGCATAGTACGACGCAAACCCTTCGACCGATTCAAACGAGCTGCTTTTCAGGACAAGTTCTTCCAGATTGGTCGGTGCCGGCGAGGAGATCTCATGCAACAGGGGCTGTACACCCCCTGGCGGGTCATCCGCGCGGGCTGACGGCGACAACACCAGTACGGCAACGAGGGTGACAGTTGCGGCTATCATATTGAAATACAGTCGGTTCATGCGAACCTTATACAATATCTGCGCATTCCGGTCAAGTTTTGTGCAGATATTCAGCTATCCCGTCCTGTAAACCACGCGGTTCAAATCCGAACACTTTCTGCCATGTACCGTCGCAGATACTCTCCTCAAGCAGCAGCTGCAACTGATCGGTTGTAATCGGAAACTGCGGGATCTTCTGCATAATCGGGATAATCAGTTTCATTAATCCCAGCGGGAGGTGCGGTTTGAACGGTCGCGAGCGACCCAGAGCGGCGGCGGTCATATCGAGCAGCGCTTCATAGCTCAGGCGGTCGGTGCCGCACAATTCATACGTCCGGCCGATCGTACCCGGCATCTCCAGTGCGAGCCTGAAACAGCGGGCCACGTCATCGGCATGGATCGGCTGCAGCCGGTAGCTGCCGCTGCCGATGACCGGCATGATCGGGGCACGCCGCAGCTGTGCCGCCAGCATGTTGATGAACGCATCATGCGGTCCGAATACCAGCGAAGGGCGGAAGATCGTCCACTCAAGGGCGCTTCCCCGCACCAGTTCCTCCGCCCGCCACTTGGTCCGGTGATAGGCCGTAACCGCAGCCGGCCGTGCTCCAAGGGCCGACATCTGCAGGTAGCGGCTGATGCCGTTCCCGGCAGCGGCCGCCAGCAGATTTGCCGTGGCCTGAACATGCAGACGCTCGAAGGTGACCCCTTTTGAAGGAAACTCCCGGATGATGCCGACCAGGTTGATGACCGCATCGCACCCTTTGAAACCCTGCTCGAAGGTCTCCGGCCTGGTTATGTCCCCCGCCACCTGCTCGGCCTCCCCCCGAAGAGTGCTGCGGCTATGCACCAGGAGGCGCACGGAATGCCCCCCCTTCTGAAGCTCCCTGACCAGGTGCCCCCCTACGAAACCTGTCCCTCCGGCAATAAAGATCTTCATGGCAGCTCCTTTCTCTTCAGCACTTTGTCAGCACTGCTTCTGGATCACCAGCAGCAGCGCCACCAGCAGCGGGAAACAGTTGATATAGGGAAAAAGCAGGTTTCCCGAGCGAAACAGGGAAAGAAACACGAGCGGCACCGGAAAAAGGGCATACCACAGTGCGCCGGGGCGCTCGATGAGGCCAAAGGCCGGCAGGAGCATGGCACCCGCAGAGAAGGCAACCATCCAGAGCCAGAAATATGAGCCGAGGCCCGTATTGACGTGAATACCGAACAGCGGGATCCCCGCCGACCGGTATTCATCGGCATGACGCCGCTGGAACAGCCAGAAATGAGGCACCTGCCACAGAAAGAGAAGGCCTGCCAGCATGATGATCCGGTAATCACCGGGGTGACCGCCGGCCATGCACCAGCCGACGAGTGGCGGAAATGCTCCGCAGAGCGCACCAATCGGCAGTGCCAGCGATGTTTTTGTTTTCAGGGGCGTGTAGACGGCCAGATACCATACCAGAGCTGCGGCACCGAGCAGTGCCGTTGCAACACCCCCCGCGACGCCCAGCAGCAGAAGGCCGGTCAGAACCGTACCCGCGCCTGCTGCGGCAGCGCCTGCTGGTGTCAGCTGCTGCTGCGGTACGGGGCGCATCCGGGTCCGGGTCATCCTGGCATCAAGATCACGCTCCAGCACCTGATTAAGCGCAGATCCGCCGGCGGCCAGCAGGGACACACCGGCAAAGGCAGCCACAGCGGGGAGTATCCCGACAGGGGAAGGAAAAAGGAGATAGCCGGCCACCGCAGAGATTCCATTCAGGAATGACAACTTCAGCCGGAATAATGTGGCATGTGCGCGCATCATTTGACGCTTTTTATAAACTCGATCAATGCCGTTACCTGTTCGTCCGGCATATCCGGATTACCCGGCATGATCGGTGGAAAACCTTCAACAATCGTCGCCGCCGGTTGGCGGATCGACTCCGTCAGGAAAGCTTCGTCAGCGGTAAGCGTGACTGTTTTCCCCCCCTTTACAACCGTAACCTGACCGGCAAAGAGCCCTTTGAAGGTTGGCCCGACTCCGGGGCTGCCGTCCAGGGAATGGCAGCCGAGACACCCTTTCTCGGTGGCCAGCTTCCGCCCATCCGGCCTGGCAGCTGCGGTTCCGCGCTTGTCCTCATTAAGCCAGGCGGCAAACTGCGCCTCCGGCAGCGCTTCAACCGTTGTCACCATGGCCGAGTGTTGTGTGCCGCAGTACTGGGAGCAGAACAGGTCATAACTCCCCGGTTTCGTGGCCACGAACCAGGCGTAATTGCTCATGCCCGGCACCACGTCCCGTTTGACCCGGAAGGCGGGGAGAAAAAAACCGTGGATAACATCTGTGGATATCAGCTCGACCCGCACCGGCTTACCTACCGGCACATACAGCTTGGGACTGCTCTTGCCGTTGGCGTATCTGAACTCCCAGGACCACATGCGCGCCGTGGCGGTAACCGGAAGGGCCCCCGTCGGAACGGTGCGCAGCACCAGGTACTCTTTCCAGCCGTACCAGAACATGCCCAGCACCAGCAGGGTCGGCAGTACGATCCAGACTATCTCCAGCCAGAGGTTCCCCTCGGCCTGCGATGTCGGATGCGGCGCCCGGGAACGGTGGTAACGCAGCACGAAGATCACCATGGTCACGGTTATGCCGAGCAGCAGCACCAGGCAGGCGCCGAAGAGAAACATGAAGACCGGGTCGACAGCCGCGGTGGTGGATATGAAAGGCAGTTGGTTCACGTCATTCCTTTAGGAGCAGGCAACCTTACCGGTAGAGTACGTCGAAAAAGGTGAGGCCGATGAAAATAGCCAGGGTGAGCAGTGCCAGAAACAGCAGCCAGCGCAGCAGCCGCCCTTCGTACTTCATGTGCATGAAGACGGCGATGACCAGCCCCGCCTTGGCGCAGGCGATAACCAGCGCCCCCAGCACCTTGTACCCCCCCAGCTCCACGCGGGTGATCGCCACGGTCAGGGCGGTCAGGGCCAGCAGCGCCAGCCAGATGGCGGTCAGTTTTTTGTAACTTATGATGTGATGGTGTTCATTCATAATCAGGCCGTCACAGAATCAGGTAATAGAGCGGGAAGATGAAGATCCATATCAGATCGACCAGATGCCAGTACAGCGCCCCGTTCTCCAGGAGAATATCGTTACCGGCATTGACCTCCCCCCCTTTTATCTTCAGTGCGATCCAGGCCAGAAGCGCCCCGCCGATCAGTACATGCAGGCCGTGGATGCCGGTCGTAATGAAGTACAGGCTGAAGAAGACCGATTCACCCGGCGGGCCGCTCTTCAAATGTTCGGAGCCGGGATAGATGCCGTGTCCGATCTTGGCGCTCCATTCGACGTACTTGATGACCATGAAGCCGGCGGCGCAAAGTATCGTCCCGCCGATCAGAGCCACAGCGCGGCGCAGTTCATCGCGCTGAACCGCGGTGACGGCCATCGCGGCACAGAGACTGCTGGTGAGCAGGATCACGGTGTTGACCGTCCCCATGATCCAGTCAAGCTGCCTCCCCCCCGCGGCGAACTCCTGCGGGTAGCGTTTGAAATACACCGAGTAGAGCAGAAACATCCCGCCGAACAGCAGCAGCTCGGTGAACAGGAACAGCCACATGCCGAGCTTGGCGCCGGCGTAGTCTTTGTGCGGGTGGGTGGTCATCTGCCGATTCCGGTAAAATCATACGGTCCATGGGTCACGGTCGGCTCCTCAACAAAATTCTCCGTCGGCGGCGGCGTCGGGATGCTCCACTCCAGCGTGGCCCCACCCCAGGGGTTCCCCTCGAACGGTGCCCCCCACCAGAGGCCCCGGAACAGGTTTACCAGCATGATGACGAGCCCTGCGGCCAGAATCCAGCTGCCGACCGTGGCAACCAGGTTGAGGGTGGCAAATTCGGGCAGATAGTCGTAATAGCGGCGCGGCATCCCCTTCATCCCCAGTACCTGCATGGTAAAGTAGAGTACGTTGAAACCGGTGAACATCAGCGCCCAGGCCACGACTGCCGGCTTTTCAGCATAGCGGCGGCCGTAGAATTTGGGGAGCCAGTAATGCATGGCGGCGAAGATGGCAAAGCCGGTGCCGCCGAACATGACGTAGTGAAAATGGCCAACGACAAAATGGGTGTCATGAACGTGCACATCTGTGGCGGCCGATCCGAGGATCAGGCCGCTTAAGCCCCCGATGGAGAAGAGCAGGATGAAGGAGAGGGCGAACAGCATCGGGGCTTCGAGAGAGATCGACCCCCGGTAGAGCGTTGAGACCCAGTTGAAGACCTTGATGGCCGATGGTATGGCGACGACGAACGTCAAAAAGGAGAAGACCATCACGGCGGTGTCGCTCATGCCGCTGGTGAACATATGGTGCCCCCAGACCAGAGATCCGGCGGCGGCAATGGCGATACTGGAGAAGGCTATCATCTTGTAGCCGAAGATCGGCTTGCGGGAAAAGACCGGAATGATGTCAGACACGATTCCCATCGCCGGCAGGATCATGATGTAGACCGCCGGGTGGGAGTAGATCCAGAACAGGTGCTGGTACATGATCGGATCGCCGCCACGGGCGGGGTCGAACAGGCCGGCGCCGAGCAGCCGCTCGGTCATGATCAGCACCAGGGTGATCGCCAGAATCGGTGTCGCCAGAATCTGCACCCAGGCGGTGGCATACAGCGACCAGGTGAAGAGCGGCAGACGTCCCCAGGTCATCCCCTCGGCGCGCAGCCGGTGGATCGTGGTGACGAAGTTGACCCCGGTCAGGATCGAGGAAAAGCCGACGATAAAAACGCCGAAAACCGCCAGGGAAACGTTGGTGCCGGTACGGGAGCTGAAGGGGACGTAAAAGGTCCAGCCGGTATCGGGAGCCCCGCCGCCGCTGAAGAGCGACGTCAGTATGATAATGGCGCCGGTAATATAGAGCCACCAGGAGAGCAGGTTCAGGCGCGGAAAGGAAACGTCTCTGGCGCCGACCTGTATCGGCATGACCATGTTGCCGAAAGCGCCCGGTATGCCGGGGATGATGAAGAGGAAGATCATGACCACGCCATGCACGGTGAAGAGGGCGTTGTAAGTCTGCGGTCCCACGATGGTCCGGCCGGGCGCCATCAGTTCAACGCGCAGGAGCAGGCCGAGCAGGACACCGGTCAGGAAAAAGCCGAAGGTCGCATAGAAGTAGAGCAGGCCGATCCTCTTGTGGTCAGTGGAGAAAATCCAGGATGTCAGACCGGATTTCCCGGTATCGTTCCAGAAGCAGCTGGGTTGAGCCGTCACTTTTTGCACATTCGAATCCATTATTTCCTCGACGGGGGTTGTGTGCGCTTTCTGCCGGCAACCACCAGAAACAGCAGAAATCCTCCGGTGCAGAGGATGACAACAGTAGCACTAACCCGCAGGAGATTAAAAGCATATGTTTTTTGGTCCGGATCGAAGGTAAAGCAGTAATCCACAATCTTCCGGATGGTGGTGCCCGATATGCCGTCACGTGCCTCGATCAGAGCCAGGGCCAGATCCTTGGCAAGAAAGGTCGTGCCGTAGAGGTAGCGCACAATCGTACCATCCCCGGTGACGATAAGGCTGACAGACGGATGGAGAAAATCCCGCCCCCGGCGCTGAAAACCAAAGCCGGCCGCATCTGTCAGTCTATGAATATTTTCGACATCTCCGGTCAGAAAGCGCCAGCCATCTTCGGGAAAAGGCGCATGCATTGCGGTCAGATAGACACGCTTGAACTTCGAGGCCAGTTGTGGTGAATCATTCTCGTCAAAGCTTACGGAAATGACCCGGTACTCTTCACCCGGCCTGCTCTTGATCTTGGGGAGAACCTGCGCCAAACCCCACTGCAGATTATAGCAGACATTTGTGCAGCTGTAATATACCGGCAGGATGATGGTCGGGCCGGTGACCAGTTCAGCCAGCCGGACCGGTCTGCCGGCTTCATCACGGAAGACGATGTCGAGTGGAATTCTGGAACCAAGGCGCTCGTTGATGCCGACAGGCGTTACTTCGGTACCGTTTGCATCGGCAACGTGCGTGTGCTCCACCCCTTTGTCAGCGCTCCGCGCTTCATTACAGACGAAGAGCAGCGGCAGTACCAGCAGTGCAGCCCGGCAACGCAGAAAAGACGGGATAGTACCGGTAATGCTGCGCAGGAAAGGGAACCGTTTTTTATCCATTCTGTTCTCCTGCCGCAAGCCGTTCGGCGAGTCCCGATTTTCTGACCGTGCGCCGGTCGACCGTCTGACGAAAGACCTCTTCCGTACCCCATATTTCAATGGAGCGGCGGGCACGGGTGACCGCCGTGTAGAGCAGCTCGCGGCTAAGTACTTCCGACAGATGGTCCGGCAGGATCAGCAGCACCCGGTCAAATTCGGACCCCTGGCTTTTGTGGACGGTCAGGGCAAAGGCGGTATCAAAGGGGGGTAACCGGAGGGTGGAAAGGTGCCGGACTCCCCCCTCCGGGTTTTCGAACCAGACGGCCGGAGTGCCGTCACTCTCCATGACCACCCCGGTATCGCCGTTGAACAACCCAAGTTCATAGTTGTTTCCGGTGATCATGACCGGCATCATGCGGAAGCTCGGGGGGTCATTGTTTCGCTCCGGATCGAGAGCGGCGCCGCAGAGCCTGTTCAGATTTTCTATGCCATACGGTCCCGAGCGGAGCGGTGACAACACCCTGAACGAACCCAGCTCCGCAAGCGCTTCACCGGGAGAGGCCGCCCGGACATACCCCGCGAAGCCATCCCGGACAACGGTGCTGAAGGCCGCTTCGAACGCCCGGCCGGTCGGCAGCGGGCGCCAGATGATGTCCGGGTATTCCCCCGATTTCAGCAGTTCTGTGGCAGCAGCGCTCTCTCCGCCGTTGATCAGGTGACTTAAGGCGGCAATACCGCTGTCGCCGCCGAAGCGGTAGCTTTTGGTCAGCTGCGTAACCGGAACGCCCCCCTGAACCGCGCTGTCACAGATGTCCGCCAGCACCGCCCCGGCTTCGACCGAGGCCAGCTGGTTCCGGTCTCCCAGCAGGATGACCCGGGCATCATCACGGAGCGCTTCCAGCAGGCTGGCCATCAGCTGAAGATCAACCATGGATGCTTCGTCAACGACCAGGATCTCGCAGGGGAGCCGGTTGTCGCGGGTATGGCGGAAGCCCCCCCCGCGGCTCTGTACACCCAGCAGCCGGTGGATCGTGCAGACTCCGGTCGGCAGGAAACCTCTGATTTCATCGGGGAGAGCGAGGCGGTCGGCAGCGTGCAGGATCGACTGATGGAGGCGCAGTGCGGCTTTGCCGGTCGGGGCTGCCAGGGCGATCTCCGGACGGGAATCCCCTGCCACTTCGAGCAACAGGGCCAGAATACGGGCTACGGTGGCGGTTTTTCCGGTGCCCGGTCCTCCGGAAATGACCGAGAAACGGCGGGTCAGCGCCATCCGGGCAGCCGAACGCTGCAGGTCAACTGCAGGGAAATAGCGGTCGAGAGCGGCCTCAAGGCGGATTTCGTGTATTTCCAGCGGCAGGGCGCGTGAAAGGATACCCCCCGCGACCTGTTGTTCATACCGCCAGCAGCGGTGGAGGTACAGACGGCCGGCCGGATCAAGCACCAGCGGGGTATATGCCCCCGGGGCGCCGACGGCGTCGCAGAGCATCAGAGAGTCCCGCCAGTGACGCGCGTCATCCGGCGGCGGTTCCCGCGGGATGGGCAACAGAGGAACTGCGCAAGCACTCAGCGCCTCGGAAAGGTTGGTACAGCTGTGGCCGCGTCCGGCAAAATAGCTGGCCAGGGCTGCGCCCCACCAGAGTCCGTTTCCGGGATGCCGGTCGATACGGACGATAAAATCGGCAAAGTGAGTGTCAAGAGGAGAAAGCTTGATTGTTTCAGTCATAGGGATGTGTCCCGTTTATCCGGCCGCAGCCAGGGTTATCCAGGCCGTGACGGCATATCGTACCAGCTTGCCGGATGCGACCAGCAGCGTAAACAGACCAAAATTGACCCGCAGCATCCCCCCCACCAGGCAGAGCGGGTCACCTACGATCGGCAGCCAGGAAAAAAAGAGCGAAAAGGCGCCGTAGCGGCGATAATACTGCCTGGCCCGTTCCTGCTGCTGCGGGGAAACCCGCAGGACCTTTTCAATCAGCCAGCTGCCGCCGCCGATTCCGATCAGATAGGTCACAACGCCACCCAGATAATTGCCGACGGTAGCGATGGCAACGGACGACAGCGGGTCGTAGCCGCCAGCCAGCATCATCACCAGCAGCCATTCCGACCCGAGCGGGATCAGTGTCGAGGCCAGAAAGCTCATGAAGAACAGAGACGCATAGCCGGGCTGGTTGAGCCAGTCATGCAGCATGACAGTATATGTCAGAAATTGGTTGTCAAAATGACTCAAACCGCTACAATACTCCCTGATGCCAACCCCCCTCTATCCCCCTTATCAGGGAAGCCTTTTAGCCTCCCCTGATAAGGGGAGGTTTGGAGGGGCTTGGTACTGATCTATAGTGCAGACATTGTAGCAATAAATTCAGATTCGGCAAGGAAGAACCATGCTGAAAGGAAAACCGGCGAAAAAATATTCCCAGGCGGGACGGCTGCATTCGATCATCCGGCTGCTGGAAACCAGGCGCGGCCTGACACTGGACGAACTGGCCGAAGAGTGCGACGTCGATCGGCGCACCATTCACCGTGACCTGAACGCTGTGGAGCAGGCCGGCTACTCGTTGACGGCCGAGTGGAACGAGGGGAAAAAGGTCTACAGTTTTCTGGCCAGGTCACGCAACCTCCCCCCGATTACCTTTACCCTCCCGCAGCTGATGTCGCTCTACCTGCTCCGCTCGCTCGGGGCACATCTGGCCGGCACCCCGTTTCAGGCCGAGATAGATGAACTGTTCAAAAGCATCCATTCGATCCTTCCCGATCGCCATGCCGCGCATCTGGAACGGATCGCGCGGGTTTCCTTGCCGCTTCTGCACGGAGCGCGTGATTACTCGCCGTCGGCGCCCTTTGTTGGCGACCTGCAGAAAGCGCTGCTGCAGCAGTACCGCATCCGGCTGAACTATGCCAAGAAGGGGAAAGATGAGATCGAAGACTATGAGGTTGACCCCTATACGCTGGTCTTCCACAAGGGGGGGATCTATCTGCTCGGGAATGCTCACAACCGTTCCGGCATGCGCCTTTTTGCCCTGGAGCGTATCCGCGGGGTAGAGGTCACCCGCCAGCGCTTTGAGATCCCGGACAGCTACCAGCCGGAGGCCCATTTCAGCAGCGCCTTCGGTCTGGTGAGCGACACCCCGATGAAGGTGCGGGTCCGCTTTTCCGCCGGGATCGCCCACGCGGTCAGGGATCGGATCTGGATGCCGGGGCAGAAAATCGGCAGCGATGTCGAAGGGAGGGTAGTCGTCGAATTCGAGGCGGCGGGTCAGATGGAGCTGGTATCGTGGATCCTTTCCTACGGGATTCATGCTGAGGTGCTTGAACCGGCGGAGCTGCGCAAGGAGGTCAAGCGTCAGGTCAAAGAGATGCGGGAGATGTATCGAGGCAAGGCGAAAACGAAGCAGATGACAGCTTCTAACTTACTACCGTGAACACCATGCGAAACGACCACCACAATCATACAAAGCGGCTTCCCAGGTTTATCCGCCTGCTCGGCCGGCTGCGCCCTCTGGAGCTGCCGGTCACCCACCGTCATAACAGCGTCGAACTCTTCCAGGGAGGGAGACAGTTTTTTGAGGCGCTGTTTGCATCGATCCGCTCTGCAGAACGAACCATCCTGCTGGAATACTACATCATAAAAAATGACCATATCGGCACCGGGGTGGCGAGTGAGCTGGTCGCCGCGGTCCAACGGGGGGTTACGGTCAGGCTGATCTACGATTATATCGGCTGTCTTGACACGCCCGCCTCCTATTTCAAAAACCTTTCCAAGCAGGGAGTCAAACTGCTCCCGTTCAACGTCCCCTCTTTCAAGCGGGGGGTCTACTGGTTCGATAAACGGGATCATCGCAAGATGGTGATTGTCGACGGTATGCTGGCCTTTCTGGGAGGATTCAATATCGGTGATGAGTATGCCGGCTGTGTGGACGAAAAACAGAGCTTCCGGGATCTGGGCTTCAGTATCCGGGGTGAGGCGGTGTGTGAACTGGAGGCGATATTCGACGAAACCTGGTACGGTGAGCGGGGTAAGGCTGCTCCGCTGGCGGCGGCAGAACGGCCACGGCAGCCCGACAGCAAAAGCGGTGATGCAGCTGTCAATATCATCAGCGGCGGCCCCCGTCAGCGGCGTTCCTACATCCGTGAGGCGTTTCAGGTCAATATCGCCTCCGCTGCCGAAGAGATCCTGATTGCCACTCCGTACTTCGTACCCGGCCCGCGCATCATCCGCTCCCTGCTGCGGGCTGTCCGACGTGGTGTGCGGGTGCGGCTGCTGTTGCCGGCCCGTAGTGACGTGCCGCTGATGCTTTTACTCGGCAGGAGCTCATACGCCACGCTGCTGCGGGGCGGGGTCGAGATATTCGAGATGGGACGGGAGATTCTGCATGCGAAGGTTATGCTGATTGACGCCGAGCGGACGGTCATCGGCTCTGCCAACCTCGACCAGCGCAGTTTTCATCGCAATTTCGAGATCAACTGCCTGGTGGATAACGTCCGGTTCGGCGGACAGATCCGGGCGCTGCTGCTGGAGGATATCGACAGCTCCTCCCCGGTAGATCTTGATGTCCATGAGCGGCGCGGTATGGTGATCCGGATCATTGAACGGGTGGTCGGCCTGTTCGGGTGGTTTTTGTGAATTTCATACAACGTGGCCGGAAACGGCCATATGAGCGCTTTGGCGACAGTGGAGGCCTGATCGACAGTCATTGCCATCTCGATCTGGAACCGCTCAACTCCGTGTTTCAGCACATTGTGCAGGAGGCCACCGCTGCAGGAGTCCAGGGCTTTGTCGTCCCCGGGGTGCACCCCGATGGATGGTCCGGAATCTCCGCAATCGCTGCAGAAACCCCCCGGATCATGCCGGCATACGGCATCCATCCGATGCACGCGGGATGTGCGAATGACCAGGTTATTGACCGGCTGCTGGAACTCGCTGCTCAGGGAGTTGCCGTCGGTGAAACCGGTCTTGATCCGGCCTATCAGGTGCCTATGGAGCTGCAGGAGCGGGCGTTTCGAGAGCAGCTCCGGGTAGCAGGAACGTACGGGTTGCCGGTACTGATTCATTGCAGGCGGGCGTTTCAACGGGTAGCGCAGATTCTGCGCGAAGAGCGTGCCGACCGGTTGGGGGGGATCATGCACGCCTTCTCCGGCTCTGTGGAAATGGCGCGCGAGTTCATCCGGCTCGGCTTTGCCATCTCGATTTCCGGGACCGTTACCTGGAATAATGCCGTCAAACCGTTGCGTGTTGCCCGGGAGCTGCCTCTGGAGCATCTGGTGCTGGAGACCGACGCCCCCGATATGACCCCTGAGCGGTATCGCGGAGGTTTCAACCGCCCGGCGTGGATAACGGAAACAGCGCTCCGGGTTGCGGAGGTGAGGGGGATATCTCTGGAAGATGTTGCCAGGATGACTACCGGCAATGTCCGGCGCATCCTGCGGCTGGGAAGCATTTCTGCTTGAATATGGATTTTTGTCGATTCTGTGCTACTATTTCAAATCAGGTGTGATGTATCGCACGAGTCCCGATAACAACTTCCAACTTGACTAAGGAGCGACTCGATGAACTATGCCCTTTTATTTCTTTCCGTATGTGTCGTCACCATAAGCGGCTGCGCCATGTTCACCGCCTGGAAAAGCATCCCTCCGCCCGGGGGATGCGACCAGTGCCATACCACGGCGATCAGCGCCAACTGGCAGGCAGCCTACACACCGGCCACGGTATCAGATGAGCGCGGGCGTCTCCCCTTCCAGACCCCCGAATACAACCAACCTTCCCTGGGTGGGCAGCAGTCGCCGCTGGAGGAGAAAAAAGTGGAGGAAAAGGCATGTTTCGACTGCCACAAATCCCCTACACCTGCACATAAGGAACGTAAAGGGCGCTTTCATCATTAGTAAGTCAGAAGAGATTTTCTGCGGACTCTATGCAGAAAATCTCTTCGTTAACGCACTCATCCCGATTTTCCGGGGCTAGTAAGCTAGAAGAGATTTTCAGCGGAATGTTGCAGAGAATAACTTCGGTACCGCCCGTATCCTGTCTATAAGTGCTGACATAAGCGAGCGATCAAGCAGATAACCCCGCCGCACGAAGGATACCGATCATGTCACTCGACTCATGTAAATCGGCCCGGACCCTGGTCGTAAACGGCCGCTCCTACCGTATCTACGAAATCGCCGCGCTTGAACAGGCGGGGATCGGCGAAGTATCCCGCCTCCCTTTTTCTCTGAAGATCCTGCTGGAAAACCTGCTGCGCCACGAAGACGGCCGGACCGTCACCCTGGATGACATCAAGGCCTTTGGGGAATGGCTCGGCGTACGCTCCTCTTCCCGTGAAATCGCTTTCAGTCCCGGCCGGGTGCTGATGCAGGATTTTACCGGAGTCCCTGCGGTGGCCGATCTTGCCGCTCTGCGGGATGCCGTTGCGCGGGGGGGGGGTGATCCAACATCGATCAATCCGTTGATTCCGGTGGATCTGATTATCGATCACTCGGTACAGGTCGACAGTTACGGCAATCCGGGCTCCTTTGCCACCAATGTAGCCTGTGAGATGGAGCGCAACCGGGAGCGGTATGCCTTTCTGCGCTGGGGGCAGAATGCGCTGCGCAACTTCCGGGTCGTTCCCCCCGGGACCGGCATCTGCCATCAGGTGAACCTTGAGTATCTGGCGAAGGTTGTCTGGCACGATGCTGACGGCCAGGCAGATTCGGTCGCCTATCCCGATACCTTGCTGGGTACCGATAGTCATACCACGATGATCAATGGTCTCGGGGTACTCGGCTGGGGAGTGGGGGGGATCGAGGCGGAAGCTGCGATGCTCGGCCAGGCGGTGTCGATGCTGATTCCGGAAGTTGTCGGCGTCCGCCTTGAGGGGGATCTCAAACCGGGTGTAACCGCCACCGATCTGGTGCTGACAATTACGGAGCTGCTGCGTAAAGTCGGCGTGGTCGGCAAGTTTGTCGAATTCTTCGGGGGGGGGCTCGACTCCCTGCCGCTGGCCGACCGGGCGACCATTGCCAACATGGCTCCCGAATATGGTGCGACCTGCGGGTTTTTTCCGGTAGACTCCGAAACAATCGAGTATCTCCGTTTTACCGGGCGGGATGCCGAGACGACCGCCCTGGTAGAAGCGTACTGCCGCGCGCAGGGGATATGGCGCGATTCGAGCTCGCAGGAGCCGCTCTTCAGCCAGGTCGTATCCCTCGATCTCGGCAGGGTTGTTCCCTGTCTGGCCGGACCGCGGCGTCCGCAGGACCGGGTGCCGCTGACCGATCTGCCCCTGGCGGCGGCTGCAACGATCCCCGCCGGAGAGGAAGATCTGCAGGTTCCGATCGAAGAGTACGGAGCCGGGTTGGCGCATGGCGCGGTTGTTATCGCCGCAATCACCTCCTGCACCAACACCTCCAATCCGGGAGTCATGCTGGCGGCCGGTCTGCTGGCCAAAAAAGCGGTAGCAGCGGGGCTGACGGTCAAGCCGTGGGTCAAGACCTCTCTGGCGCCCGGCTCGACGGTGGTGATGACGTATCTGCAGCAAGCGGGACTCTATGACTCACTCGTTCAGCTCGGCTTTGATCTGGTCGGCTACGGCTGTACGACCTGCATCGGCAATTCCGGCCCGCTCCCTGAAACCGTCGATGCGGCTATCCAGAAGGGGAATCTCGTATCGGCGGCGCTCCTCTCCGGCAACCGCAATTTTGAAGGGCGTATCCACCCGCAGGTGAAGAGCAGCTGGCTGGCATCCCCCCCCCTGGTCGTAGCGTTTGCCCTGGCCGGTACGGTACGGATCGACCTGACCAAACAGCCGCTTGGAATCGGGCGGAACGGTCAACCGGTGTATCTGCGCGATATCTGGCCGCTACCCGCTGAGATTACAGCTCTGCAGAGAAGAATTGCCCCGGAAATATTCCGTCAGGGGTATGCCGATGTCTATAGCGGCACCTCCGAATGGAAACAGCTACCGATTGGGGATACCGCCACCTATCCGTGGCAGCCCGATTCAACCTACGTCAAGGAGCCGCCGTTTTTTCAGGACCAACGCTCCGGGAAAGATAAGGGGCTGCCCGGGAAAATGCGCATTCTGGCCCTTCTGGGCGATTCAATTACCACTGACCATATCTCGCCTGCCGGTGCCATCCGTCCCGAAAGCCCGGCCGGCCTCTATCTCCAGAAGCAGGGGGTCGCCGTCGGCGATTTCAACTCCTACGGATCCCGGCGCGGCAACCATGAGGTCATGCTGCGCGGTACGTTTGCCAATACCCGTCTGCGGAATGAAATCGTGCCGCAGCGTGAAGGGGGCTATACACGGCATTTCCCCGGGGGTGAAGAACTTTCGATCTTTGATGCCGCGATGCGCTATCAGGAGGAGGGGAAGCCGCTGGTGATCGTCGCCGGAAAAGAGTACGGCTCCGGATCGAGTCGCGACTGGGCCGCCAAGGGGCCGCTGCTGCTGGGTGTCGCGGCGGTGGTTGCCGAGAGTTTTGAACGGATTCACCGCTCGAACCTGATCGGCATGGGAGTGCTGCCGCTGCAGTTTCTGGACGGCGAGACGCGCCTGTCTCTCAAACTGGACGGCGGCGAAACGGTGGAGCTGATCCCCCCGGAGAGTGGACTGCGGACCGGTCAACTCTTTACCGCAGTCATTCATCGCCAGGACGGGCGAACAGAGCAGATATCGCTCCGCTGCCGCCTGGATACGGTCAATGAAGTCGCGTATTTCAAGGCAGGCGGGATTTTGCCGTATGTGCTGAGGAGATATATACCTTAAAACGGCATTAAAAGGTCTTTCCCGCGCTCAATCGCCTTCGCGGCTGAATCGGTATCCGACCGCGCGCACCGTCTGAAAATGTTTCGGATGGGAGGGGTCCGGTTCGAAGTATTTCCGGAGCCGGACGATAAAGTTGTCCAGCGTCCGGGTCTCGGTGTCGCTGCTGTACCCCCATACGGACTGCAACAGATCGCTGCGATGGATCGCCTGCCCCTCTTTCTGGAAAAAGAGGGAGAGCACCCGTACTTCCATCTCGGTCAGGTCAATCTCCCCCTGGGCTGTTCTTGCCCGGTACGAAAGCAGGAACACCTCATTGTCGCCAAAGCGATACCCCTCCTCAACCGGCTCCGGGCGATACCATGAAGAGCGGCGCAGCATCCCTTTGACCCGCAGCAGAAATTCCACCAGATTGAACGGTTTGGTGAGGTAATCATCGGCGCCGTTTTCCAGCCCCTCCACCCGGTCGGCATCTTCGGAGCGGGCGGTCAGCATCAGAATAGGAACACGCGGATCGACCGCCCTGATGGCGCGGCACGCCTGGAAACCATCCATGCCGGGGAGCATGACATCCAGAATAACCAGGTCAAAGCGTTCTATCTCGAGAGTTGCAAGAGCCCGCTCTGCGTTTTCAAAATGGCTGACCCGGTGCCCCTCTTCTTCCAGATTGAAGCAGATGCCGCGCGCCAGATGCATCTCGTCTTCAACCAGCATGATATGTGGCTTGTCGTCACTCATTCAGGTCACCTCGCGCTGCGGGAAATTTTACGGTAAACGTGCACCCTTTGCCCGGCCCGTCGCTTGTCACGCCGACCGTGCCGCCATACCCCTTGATTACGGATTCCACGATGTAGAGACCAAGCCCGGTTCCGCGGACATGGTCGCCCGGAGGCTGGACGCGGTAGAAGCGGTCGAATACCTTTTTTTGCTCTTTCCTGTCAAGTCCGCGCCCCTGATCCTGCACCGTGAGCTGCAGCCATGCCCCGACCTTGACGAGTCGGACCGATATCTCCGGACTCTGCGGTGAATAGAGCACCGCATTTTCAAACAGGTTGCGCACCACCATTCCCATCTCTTCGGGATCGACCAGCGCCATCAGCGAGGATGCCGCTTCGAATGAAATGCTCCCCCCCTGCGGCAGGGTGCCCCGCTCACGCTCGACATGCTCGCCCACCAGATGTGTCAGATCGGTCAGCCGCCGCTCGGAGAGCTTGCGTCGCTGCTCCAGGCGTGCGGCCATCAGCAGATTATTGATCAGATAATGGAGCCGGTCGGTATCCTGCAGCATGGTGCTGACGAACGAATCGAGTCGCTCTTCAGAGGGCCTGCGCAGACGGATCGTCTCCAGGTGGAGCTGGATTGAGGCGAGCGGGGATTTCAGCTCATGCGTCACCTGGGAGATGATGTTGCGCTGCTGAAGATACAGGTTTGACTGGCGGTTCCAGTAGACAAAGATCACGTACACGCCGATCAGGATCAGCACCAGCATGACCAGACCTTCTACCATGACCGGCCAGTTAGCCCCCTGACCGAGCAGTTCGGGGCGGTATTTTTCAGCCAGTTCGCGGAACTCGCGGTGCTTGCCGATGAACCAGTAGATCCAGAACACGACAACGGTGATCCAGACCAGCTGGATGGCGATCAATGCCATGATCGGATGGAAGATGCGGCGAAGAATGTTCATGATTTCTGCCACCTCGTGATGTAATCTGCGTCTGTGCGGCAGGTTGAGATGCCGCTGGAATAATGGTAGTGCCGTTTTGCACGCTTGTGCATCCAGCCGCTTTCTGATACGTTAGCACGCTGAATCAGAGTTATAAATGCCTTACGGAGTATGTGTCAATGGCCAGTATTGATTTCAAGAAACTTAACCGGCAGATGATGATCTACCGGATCGTACAGACAATATTAACGGGGCTGCTGATCGTCCTGGCGATAATTTTCCAGGGTCGCTTTGCCTCCCTCCAGAAGCCGGGACAGTTCATCAGCAGTATCGTGTTTGCCATCGTTGTGCAGCTGCTGCTGATCTATCCGGTCTACCGGCTGGCCTGGCGCGATGCCGGAGTTGAAATAGAAGGGAGCCAGCCAAAATTGACCACCGAGCAGCTGTCCGCTCTGCGTAAAAAACGGCTGATCGGGGATCTGTGGAAATTCTGCGGCGTGGCTTTTTTTATTGTCTTTGTCACGCTTATCCCGGATGCAAAGAAGGCGGCCGGGGCGCCGCTGGTTCTCGCCTCTACAATCTTCTCGTTTCTGCTGACCTGCCTGATGTATTTCCAGTGCTTCAACTTCTGCGCCAAAAAGCGGATGAAATCATTGTAATCATCCGATAAGGGGCGCGGCACGCAGCGCCCCTACGCCCCCCTGAAAAACTCCTCCATCCTGGCAAACAGCTCAGTTGAATCCCCTCTGACTATTTCCGTATCCGGCAGCGAGCGGAGAAAAATCCTGCCGTAACTCTTGTTGAGTACGCGACGGTCAAGGATCAGTACCGCTCCACGGTCATCGCGGCTCCGGATCAGCCGCCCGAAACCCTGACGGAACTTGATAACCGCCTGCGGCACGGAAAAATCGCGGAACGGGTCACCGCCATCGGCCTTGATTTTTTCGGCGCGCGCCTGTTGAACCGGCTCGGTCGGCACCTGGAACGGGAGCCGGGCGATGATCACCAGCCGCAGCGCCTCTCCCTTGACATCGACCCCCTCCCAGAACGAATCGGTGCCGAACAGCACGGCATTACCCTCCGCGCGGAACTTCGTCAGCAGGGCGTGGCGACCGGTTTCCCCCTGTTTGAGGGAGGTCAGCCCGAGGCGTGACAGCGCAGGGGAGAGAACCTGGTACACACGGTTGAGCATATCGTAGGAGGTGAAGAGGATAAAGGCTCCTCCGCGTGAGATCGTAACCGCCCGGAGGATATGGCTCTCCAGTGCTTCCCGGTAGCCGGGCGCCGTCGGCTCCGGCATCTCATCCGGTATCGCGACAAAAACCTGGCGCGCATAGTCAAATGGGGATGCCAGCTGCAGTTCGGTGAGGCGTTCCTTGGGGAGCAGGGCGAAGCCGGTCCGCTTTTTGAGATAGCCGAATTCCCCCCCCACCGTCAGCGTGGCGGAGGTGACGATAATGGTTTTGAGCCGGTCGAGGACGCTCTCCTTCAGCTGGGCCGAGATGTCGAGCGGCGCGGCGGTGAGCCGGGCCTGGACGCCCCGGCTCCCCCGCCTGGTCTCGATCCAGCGGCAGTATCCTTCGGCTTCGGTCGTGAAGAAGAGCAGTGCGTCTGCCATCGCCTGCAGCCGCCCTTCAATCCCCCCCGTATCGAGCAGCTGGTCGGCCAGCTTTTCCTGCAGCTTCTCCGGGAGATCCTTTGAGCGCCGCAACAGAGTGCGCAGCGACGAGGTATAGTCATTCACGGCATCCGCCAGAACGTGGAGCCGCTGCCGGCACTCCTGCCAGAAGGGGGTGCGCTCCACCTCAGGGGTGATCCGCAGCTTCTGCTCCCTGCCGGCCGCACCCCCTGCCCCATGCTCTACACTCACCGCCAGCCAATCCATGGTCTGCTCCGTCACTCCGGTCAGATCATGGGCTTTGGGGAGGAGATGACTTTCAAGCAGCCCCGACAGCTCGGTGTAGAGCCCCTCCTGCGATTCCGGCAGGTCACGGGTGATGCGGGAGGAGATGATCGTCAGCAGACCGGCACGGCCGGCCTTCTGCGGCACCAGCCGCTGCAGTTGCTTGAGGATCCCGCTCCGGGCGATCGTCAGTGACAGATGGCTGGTGGCGACATCCTCCAGATGATGACCCTCGTCGAATATCAGGCGGGTAAACGGGGGGAGGATGGCGGTGGCATCGTAGCCGGTCTCCTTGCGGAGGACGATGTCCGACAGCAGCAGGGCGTGGTTTACCACCAGCACCCGTGCGGTAGATGATTCGCGCCTGGCCCGGTAGAAGAAGCAGCGGTTGAAATGCTTGCAGCGTGAGCGGCCGCACTGGTCGGCTTCGCAGCAGACCTCCTCCCAGGTGCCGCCGTGCGGCGTGAAGGCGAGATCACTGCGGCAGCCGTCCTGACTGCTGCGGCTCCACTCGATGATGGTTGTCAGCTCGGCAGACGATTCATCCGGGAAAAGCGACGGTTCCGCCTCCGCATGTTCCAGTTTGCGCAGACAGGCGTAGTTGCTGCGACCCTTGACCAGCGCCGCCTTGAACTCCACGGCGCAGTTGCGGGCCAGGAAGGGGAGGTCTTTTCTGATCAGCTGTTCCTGCAGATTGATGGTGTTGGTGGATACCACCACCCGCTCATTGTTCCGCACCGCCCAGAGAATGGCCGGAATCAGGTACGCCAGCGACTTTCCGGTGCCGGTGCCGGCCTCTACGAGTACCACCCGGTCATGGTTGAAGGCTTCGGCGACGGCAAAGGCCATTCTCACCTGTTCCTCGCGCTGCTCAAATCCCTTGAGGTGCGCCATCATGCCGTCAGAAGCAAAGACACGGCCGATCTCCTCCAGGGAGAGGAGCTCACCTTTCTTCTCGGTAAAAGGGGCGACTACCTGATAACAGCGGCTGCAGTCGTTGTTGACGATGGCAAAGCCGATCCCCTGGTTGCCGCAAACCGAGGCGATGTCCATATCCGCAGATGAGGGTGTCAAGTCGCCGGAGGGATGGTTGTGGATGACGACGTCGCCACCCGATGCGCGGGTGATAATGGCGGGCACCGCCACCTTGCTGCCGCGGGCGATGACCTCCGCTTCACAGACGATGCCGTCTACGTTGGTGCGACCGATGAAGAACACCTCGTTGCCCCCGGCAGCGGCAATCTCGTGGCGCATCAGGGCGCGGCAATCGGAGGTAAATTGAGTTTCCATAAGGTCTGGTACCATAGCACACTGCACGAAAAAAGGCACCGGGGAAACCGGGTGCCTTTTTTAAATACTGACAAACAGAAATGCGGTAACGGTCAGTTCAGCAGCAGTCCAACGACCCCCGCACCCAGTATAACAAACATCGGCGTGACTTTTGTCCATTTGAAGAGCGCAAAGCCGACCGCCAGGATCAAAAACTCCTTCGCTCCCGTAAGTGATGCAACCCCCAGGTTCCAGGCAGCGGCGGCCACCAGTCCGACCACCGCCGGGAGCAGGCCGTCGAGGGTGCTGCTGATGATGTCGATTTTCTTCAGGCGATCGTAATTGCGCCCGACGACCAGCATCAGCACGACACAGGGGAGGAAAATAAAGATCGTGGCGATCAGGGCGCCCGGAAAGCCCCCGGCCCGGAAACCGGTAAAGGTGGCCAGCATCGCAAGCGGTCCGGGGGTCAGTTGCGAGAGCGCCAGGCCGTCGAGAAACTGCTGCAGGGTCAGCCACCGGTACTGTTCGACCATGATATGGTTAAGGAGCGGAATAAGCACGTAGCCGCCGCCGACAAACATCAGGCCGATGCGGAGGTAGATCCAGGCAATCGTAAACAGGGAGGTCATCAGCTGAGCCTCCGGCGGATGTAGGAGTTGGCGAGCGACCAGAGCGCCGCTCCGAGAAGGATCCAGGCGGCATTGAGTTTGAGAAATACCGATGCGCCGAAGGCAGCGAGTGCCATCAGGACGCCGACCCCCCCCTTGATCTGCTTGCGTCCCATATCGATGGCGACCACGACGATCAGTCCGATGATCACCGGATTGGTCCCCTTGAGGGCGGCCTGCAGTTGTGGCAGCTTGTGGTAGGTAAAATAGATCCAGGAGAGCAGTGATACCAGCAGGAAGGAGGGGAGGATAAAGCCGATTGCTGCTATGATTCCCCCGCGGATGCCGCGCAGGTGGTGACCGGTAAAGGTGCAGACGTTGAGCGAGAATGGCCCCAGAATCTGGCCGAAAGCCAGGCCGTGCAGAAACTCTTCCGACGTAATCCACCCCTTTTCACGGACACAGGTCCGCTCCACCAGCGCCACAATGGCCATGCCGCCGCCAAAACCGGTCAGACCGATCATGGCAAAGGCAAGGAAAATATCGGTCAAACTGACCCTCTGTGCGCTGTCGCTCATGCCGGATGTATAGCAGGAAGAGCGAGGCCGCGGCAAGGGGAAATGGCGGTGCGGCGCCTGGATAATGGTTTGCTGTTTAATTTGCTTTAACGATCTGAGAAAGTGTGGTAATGAAAATTATAAAATACTGTTTTTGCCTGGGATCGGAGGGAAGCCATGCTGAAGATGATGAAACGCAAACCCGCCACCGGGGCAGAATGACAAAGAGGCCCGCAGAGAAGTATGGAAATCGCTCATCTGCATACGGTATCGGGGGAATTCCGGGAACTTCCACAGAACATCCAGAACTCCCTGAACTACCTCAAAAAATCACCTCCATATCATCCAAAAATATGATAGATTGGCCGCACTCTTACGCAGAATAAACGAGCCGGGATACGGGAAAATGATCAAGACTATACTCCAATTGATTATATCGTTGATTTCTTTAACAATCATTGGTTGTGCAGATAAAACCAGAGACAGCATCTTGCGGGGCGATGCGGGTATCGTGAACAGCAACTTCTGCGATGCCGTCACACACTACCGCACGGCCCTGGCGTTGTCCCCCGATCGTGCAAGGGACCAGAGATTCGACGCAAACCTCCGGTACGCAAAAAAAGAATGTGCAAAGTCCCATTACAGGGAAGGGACGGAATATGCCGCCAAACAGCAGCTGGACGAAGCGGCAAATGCGTTCAAGAGCGCTCTGACTGTTGATCCAGACAACAAAAAGGCTCAGCAGGCGCTTGAGCAGACCCTCAACATCAAAGCTGACAACATTATGACCGCGGTTGATTGTTATCAGGACGGGATGGCAACCGCCGCTAAAAAGGATTGGCGAAACGCCGTGAAACATTTTCAACGGGCGCTAACGGTCAACGCAAACCATCGTCAGACACAAGAACAGATCGACAGCGCTCTCCAGCAAATCAAGCGGGGTGACGAGATCTATAGCGCAGCCCTGGGGATGTTTGAAAAGAAGAAGTGGACGAATGCGGTCGGGGAATTTGGGAAAGTGCTGGCCATTGACCCCGCGCACCCGAACGCCCCTGATAAAATCCGGCTTGCCCAGGCCGAGATAGCGGGCGGACGGGATAACTTACTGAACGGAAAGAGTGCTCTCAAGCAGGATAACCGCCCGGAGGCAATCAAGTTTTTCAAAAAAGCCTTGCAGCAGGATGCCGAACAATCAGAGGCGCGCAGTGCGCTTGCAGACATCTATTACAGCATTGCCAGCGGACAGGCGGAAAAAGGGAATGCGGGGAACGCGGTTCTCTTTCACACGAAAGCACTCTCCTTGCAACCGAATCACAAAGGAGCCGGCGTAACGGTGACGACGCTTGAGGATGAAATCAGGCTGCGGATTTCCTGCAATCTGGCGTTGCTTCCACTCAGGGAGTATTCGCGTGATCCGGAGCTGTCGAATGGATTATACACCGCCTTGAGAAACAAAATGCTGGCTAACGAGAATAGCTTTGTAAAAATTATCGATAACAAGCCGCTCGAAATGCTCGCGGAAGAGAAGGACATCCCTGTTGAAAAACTGAATGAAGGCAAAAATATCCATTTTTTAAAGGCATTGCCCAAGGTCAGCGCCGTCTTGACGGGAAAAATTGCCGCCTTTAAAATATCATCCGAGAAGAAAGCAGAAAATCTTTCAAAACAGTACCAGTCCGGGACGAATCGAGTCAAAAATCCGGAGTACGAAACCGCCGTGACAAATGCGCGTCACGCAAACGAGGCGGCTGAGGCCGCCAGGCGTGCGGCGGCACAGGTGGGAGGGGCGCTTGGCTTTCTCGGTAAAATGGTAAGTACCGTCACGGAGATCAACACAAGCATAGACGTGGCCAATACACCGGAATACATCGAAGAGCCGGTTTTCAGCACGTGGCGCTACAAGATCAATCACCACAAGAAAAAAGCGAACATATCTGTGGCTTTCCGTCTTGTGGATACACAGACCGGTGAATTGCTCGCTGATGAGTCGATTCCTGCCCATGTCGAGTTCACCGCTGATTCCGTCGAGAATCCGAACCCGGAGATCGGCATTGAAGACAAACCGTTGCCCTTTGAGTCAGACGACGACCTGAAGAGCGCAGTTATTTCAAAGGCTACGGACCAGATCGCCGCCAAGCTCACCTTGACGTTGCAAAAATACGCAAGCAAGTATCTCCTCGCCGCAACGCGTTTCGATGCCACGGCCGACAGGATTCAGGCTGTTGAGAATTATATGAATTTTGTGTATGCCATTCCCAATGACAGCCCAACGTATGCAAACGAGCTCAAAAAGGTCAAGGAATATTTGGAGTCCGTTGACATCAACAATCAAATGTAACGTTCGTTCACCAAGGAGAGATTATGACCAGATTGAATTTATTCCGAGTTCTTATTGCAGTAATGGCATTCTGCACTTTCTGCCCTATGCAGGCGTATTCTCTTTCTTTTCCATGGTCAACTACTCCGATAAACAGAGAGATAACCTCGACTCCGGACGGAGCAGCGATCTATTACTCACTAAAAGAGGACGAACCAGGAACAAAGCTGGGAAATACACCCTTCAAAGACGTGATCAAGGACAGCAAAAAGTCCCCGGGCGGATATTACCGGATCGAAATGGAGGGGTACAAACCAAAGACGATATTTGTGCCTAATCAGGAAAAACCTGCCGACATTAAACAGGATATCGAACTCCAGCCGATCACGACGATTCGCCTTAAAGTCACTTCCAACCCGCCGGGAGCGGTGATTCTGTTTGGGAGGGACAAAAACAACATCACCAAGGAACTTGGTCCTGCGCCGTATACTGAATCAAAAACAGACGCTGCTTCAGAACAGAAACCATACTGGGAAAAAGGTTTTTACAAGGCGCTTCTGAAGGGTTACCGCCCAAAAGTTATCGCCAGTGATCGAAGTGGGGAAAACAGGCAGATCAATTTCGAACTTGAGCCGCTCCCCCTGCCGCCTGAGCCGCCAAAGGCCGAGTATCCCGACAGGAAAACCGTCGCATGGAAACCTGTCAACCTGGATGCCTTCAAGAATCCGGACGTGGATCTTTCGTCAGGCCTTCCGTTGGCTGTCATGAATTTCAAGGGAAACAGCGCGCAGGAAATCGGGAGCCTGGTGGCTGATTCGCTCATACTTAAGCTGCAAAGAAAAGGTTTCGTGGTCATCGAGCGTGAACTCATTGAAAAGGCCATCACTGACCTGAAAGGTACTGCATCTGCACCCGGAATCGAACTTATCAATAGCCTGAGCGCGCCTCTTAAAACACGCTATTTCATGATCGGTTCCATACACGAATACGTCTCAGGCAATGAAAATGTCACCATTATTCCCTTCATACCCGACAGGGAGAAGGAACGGTATCAGAAGGAATATGATGCATATACGGCCTATTTCAAGGGAGAGAACATACCCAACCCACAACCTGTCAAAACCTTGCAGGAGTGGGAGCTTGAATTTAATGCCAAATTACAGACATTTTCCATGCCGATTGCCCGGGTAAGCATTACCGCAAAAATACTTGATGTTAAGAGCGGCAAGACGGTGTGGACCGGCATCGCCAACGTCTCTGAAAACGGGCTGCAGAGGGGTATGAATACAATACTGTCTGCCATGGCGGACAGCATTGCCGATCAGGGAGAAGGCAAGGCGGAGAATAAGAACAAACACTAGAAAGCATACAAGTTTCCGAATTCATGATTTGAGTTTTGGAGACCACTTCAGAATTTTCCGTACCTTATTATTTCATGATATTCCCCTGAATACTGGTCCGGTTTTCAGGGGAAGATCCCAACAGCAATGGGCTACAGGCATAACTTGTAGCCCATTGCTGTTGGGAAGAATTCAGGGGACTACTTTTTGTACCAGGGAGTAATTGCATAATGATCGCCGAAAAAACACCCTTGAACGACATCATCGCCGCACGCATACAACAACAGGGGCGCATCACCTTTGCCGACTTCATGGCGGCCTGCCTCTACGAACCGGGTCTAGGCTACTACACCTCTCCGGGGCGCAAAGTCGGCGCCGAGGGGGATTTTTACACCAGCATCACCGTGCATGCCGCCTTCGGGCGTGTGGTCGCCCGCGAGATCGCCCAGATGTGGCGCGGCATGGGGGCACCCGCCGCTTTTACCCTGGTGGAGTGCGGGGCCGGCAATGGTCGTCTGGCGTGCGACATCATGGATTTTCTGGCGGAGCGCGAGCCGGTGATGTACCAAAGCCTGCGTCTGCGGCTGGTAGAGCAGGAGCCTTCTCTCGAATCGGCGCAGCGCGAGATGCTTGCCTCCCACAGCAACCGGCTTTCCTGGCTGTCACCGGATGAATTTGCTTCAGGGAGTTTCACCTTCAGCGGCTGCCTCTACTCCAATGAACTTATCGATGCGCTGCCAACCCATCGGGTAGTAATGACCGCCGAAGGGGTGAGGGAGGTGTACGTCACCCTGAATGATGGCGAGTTCGCCGAAGAGGCGGGGGTACCATCGACGCCGGAGATTGAAGCATATCTGAAGCGCGTCGCCGTGAAGCTCCATCCCGGCCAGCAGGCCGAAGTCAACCTGAACGCTCCGAAATGGCTGGCAGCGGCATCAAAAGCGCTCAAGCAGGGCTTCATCCTGACGATCGATTACGGGCTTGCTGCGCCCGAACTCTACACGCCGCGGCGCAAGCTGGGGACACTGCTCTGTTATTACCGCCATCAGATCGAGGAGAATCCCTACCTCCGCCCGGGGCTGCAGGACATCACCTCCCACGTCGACTTCACGACGCTGATGAAGCGCGGAGAAGAGCTGGGGCTGCAGAACGTCTGGTTCGGGGAACAGTACCGTTTCCTCCTCTCCGCCGGCATCATCGAGGAGATTGAAGATATTGAGCGTTCTCCCAGAACTGACGAGGAGAAGCTCCGGCTCCGTTTGACCCTCAAAAAGCTGATCCTGCCCGAAGGGGGGATGGGGGACACCTTCAGGGTGCTGATCCAGTCCAGGGGAGTAGATGCTCCCAGTCTGCTCTGCCAGCGCAGGATCGGAGGGTAAATGTCACGACTAACGTCAACTGAAGTCCGCGGCATAGTTTTCGACCTTGACGGCACCCTGTATGTGTGTGATCGATTCGCCGCCGAGATCCAGGGTGCCGCTGCTGCATACATTGCCGGACTCAAACAGATCAGTCAACCGGAAGCGGAGAAGTTGATGGCCGCCACCCGGCAGAGGCTTACGACAGAGAGCGGCACGGTTCAGACGCTCTCTGCGGTCTGCAGAGAGCTGGGGGGGAGTGTACAGGAGCTGCATCGTTTCTTTGAGCGAACCCTGCGGCCGGAAGCGTATCTTGTGAGGGACGAACGGGTAATAGGGCTGCTGGAGCGCCTTTCAGAGCAGTTTTCACTCTACATATACACGAACAACAATCGTGTCCTGACGACCCGTATCATGAATTATCTGGGGCTGGACGGTGCGGTGCACGGCATCTATACAATTGATGACACCTGGCGGGGCAAACCGGATGAGGGGATTGTAAACAGGATATTGGAAGAGATCGGGCTCCCTCCGAACGAGGCGCTGTTTGTCGGAGATCGATATGACGTTGATCTGCGCGTGCCGGAACAGCTCGGCTGCCCCGTGTACCTGAGCCAGAATCTGGAGCAGCTGTTGCGGCTGGGAGAGTTGCTTACTCCGTCTTCCCCCGCAGATACGTCAGCAGCTCCTGCAGGTCCTCAGGCGGTTCGGTCGTAAACTCCACATACTCACCACTCGATGGATGAATAAATCCGAGACAACGGGCGTGCAGGGCCTGACGGCCAAGACGGTTGATCATGCCGCGCAGCTTGGTGTCGGGGATGTTGTTGCAGCGCCCCCCGTCCGGGTAGAGAGGATCTCCCAGCAGCGGGAAACCTGCTTCGGTCAGATGTACCCGGATCTGGTGGGTACGCCCGGTCTCAAGCCTCAGTTCCACCAGTGAAACCCTGCCGTAGCGTTCCTTCACCTTCCAGCGGGTAACCGCGTGTTTCCCGTTTTTTGCAGTTCCGGATAGCCGCAGCCGCTCGGTCGGATGGCGCCCGATGATCCCCTCGATCTTGCCGGTATCCTCCGGCGGTGAGCCGTAGATCAGCGCCTGATAGATGCGCTTGACGGTGTGGGCGCTGAACTGCTCCGAAAGCGCCTGATGTGCCCGGTCATGTTTTGCGGCCACCAGCACACCGGAGGTCCCCTTGTCAAGGCGGTGGACGATGCCGGGGCGCAGTTCCCCTCCAATGCCGGCCAGATCGCTGCAGTGCGCCAGCAGGGCGTTGACCAGGGTTCCGCTGGTGTTGCCGGCTCCGGGGTGTACCACCATTCCGGCCGCCTTGTTGATCACGATCAGATCGCCGTCCTCATAGAGCACCTCAAGCGGGATCGCCTCAGGTAACGGCTGTGCCGGCAGCGGCGGCGGGATGTCGACCTCGATCTGCTCCCCCCCCTTCAGTTTCAGCGAAGTGCGCACCTGTTTACCGTCAACCAGTACGCTGCCGGTTTCGATGAGTCTCTGGACCGTAGACCGGGATTCTCCTCCCATCTCGCGGCTCAGAAAAAGATCAATTCTTGTCGGTTCGTTTTCGGGGGAGAATGTGAATGAATGATGATTCATGGCGTTCCTCAATAAACAGCAAAGGCGCACCAAGAAGGCACGCCTTGCAGAAATAATCAGTATGGCGATTCGTTACCAGATGGATGATTCGATCTTGCCGGCCCGCTTGATAAGGACATCCACCACAGCGGTTCCGTAGATGATTTCCGGGTTGATATCGGTGGATACCCGGGAGAGAAAATGCTGGCGTCCCTCTTCAAGCTCCTCTTTGAGAACGTCAAAAATATTGTCGTTCTTGATGCCGTTCTCGACCTTTTCCCTGTTATACATGGCCACGTCGGAGAGAATGGCTCTGGCAAGGCGCTTGGCCTGATCCGGATTATCTATCATGTTCATGGATGATATTCCTCATGGAGTAAAGTTTTAACTTTATAGCACTATTTTACGCGTAATGCAAAGTAGATGCTCGCATTGCCGCGCCGTACCAGAATTGTCAGCCTGCCGCCCGGGGCGGCCTGCTGGATGACACGGGCATATTCAGCCGTGCTGCCGGTCCTTTTGCGGTTTATTAAAACAATCACATCCCCCCGCTTAATGCCCGCTTCCGCGGCTGCTCCGCCACGCACAGCATCAACGACAACAACACCTTCACCCCCTTCGGCATTTTCAACGATCAGGCCGAGCATATCTGCTTCACCCTCCTGCTGCCGGCCACTCCGCTCCTCACGCTGCCGTTGTTTGGGTGCGCTGTCGGCACTTGCCAGTGTTATGCTCAGCTCAAGCGCCTTGCCGTCACGAAAGACGGAGATTTTGGCCACCTTGCCGATGCCTGCATCGGCAACCAGGCGCTGGAGATGGGACGGGTCCTTGACCTCGCTGCCGTTCAGGGCGGTGATAACATCCCCCTGCCTGACACCGGCCTTGTCTGCCGGTCCCCCTTTGATAACATCGTTAACCAGAGCGCCTTTGGCCTGTTTCAGACCGAATGACTGCGCCAGCTCTTCGGTTACCGGCTGGATCGTGACCCCCATGTAGCCGCGGCTGACGCTCCCTTTCTGGATCAACTGGGAAAAGACCGGCTTGGCCATGTTAATCGGGATGGCAAACCCGATCCCCTGCCCGGCGGCCACGATGGCGGTGTTGATGCCGACCACTTCGCCATAGACGTTCAGGAGCGGCCCCCCCGAGTTGCCGGGGTTGATGGAGGCATCCGTCTGGATAAAATTTTCGTAGGTTTCAATACCCATATTGGAGCGACCGGTTGCAGAGATGACACCGACCGTCATGGTTCGGTCCAGACCGAAGGGGTTACCGATTGCAATCGCCCACTGTCCGACATCAAGCTTGTCCGAATCGCCCAATACCGCAACCGGAAGATCCGTCGCACTGATCTTGATCACGGCGATGTCGGTTTTCTGATCGCCTCCGACCACTTTGGCGTCATACACCTTGTCGTTGGAGAGCTTGACCTGAATACTCTCGGCATCGCGGATAACATGGTCATTGGTTACGATGTAGCCATCCTTGCTGATCAAAAAGCCGGAGCCGAGGCTCTTATCCCGCCGGGTCTGGGGAGCGCCGAAAAATTCTTCGAAAAGGGGGTTGGTTTCAAAAAATGGCTGAATGCTTTTTTTTCTGCTGACCGTCGAGATATTGACGACCGAGGGGGTCACCTTTTTTGATACGTTACTGAATGCTTTCTGGGTGGAGAGAATATCGGTCGGTACATCCTTGACCGGGGCTTCTGCTTCCCTTCCCTTGCGATTCGATTCAAGAAACAGCGGGGTCTCTTTTTTTTCGCTGCAGCCACCCAGAGCACCGGCGCAGAACAAGACCGCCAGGAGTAACGGAAAGAGACGTGTCAGATGATTCATTTTGAGCAACACCTGTATTTGATGGAATGAGTTAACCTGTCGAAACAGTAGTCAAATTCTTCAGCCGTGTCAAGGAATTAGGGTGCTGTACGCCTTGCGTTCTATCCAGCATAATTATGTTATTGTAACGCCGCTCCGTTTGTGTAAAAGTACCTTCTCAACAAAATATTGCGGGGGGAATGTGATGACCGACATCAAAGCGCAGATCAGGGAATTCCGAATCGGCGAGAAGATCAGGGGGCTCCGTCAGCAGAAGCGGCTGACTCTTCAGGAGCTGTCTGAACTAACGACCCTTTCCAAACCCCTGTTATCGCAGATCGAGAACCAGCAGGTCATCCCCCCTCTGGCAACCCTGCTCAAGATCGCCAAGGGGCTCAAGGTCGATATCCATTTTTTCTTTGCAGACGCCGGCAATAGCCAGAAGTACGTGCTGACGAGACGCGAGGATGTCCGTGAGGATGAAAAGGTCCCGCGGACGATAACCAATGAAATTGCCAGGCCGTACGCCTATCACTCGCTGGCCCAGGGACTCAGGCACAAGCATATGGAGCCGTTTCTGGTCGAGTTTGAAAACAAGGCGTGGGATGACAGCCTGTTCTTCAAGCATGAGGGTGACGAGGAATTTATCTACATCATCGCCGGGGAGCTCGATTTTCACTACATCAATGAAGTGCTCCGCATGAGGACAGGCGACAGCATCTACTACGATTCCAGCCAGCCGCACGGCTGGGTGGCGGTCGGAGACGGCAATGCCCGGGCGGTGGCGGTGATGTACTACACTAAGGAATAATTCTGAAGCGGATGGCGGCGCTATGAGGGGGGGATTGATTCTCCCCCTTTTTGCGTGGTGCTCCACTCCCGCAACGTTCGTACCCGCTCCACCGCCGGTGGATGGGAATAGTAAAAGGAGGCGTAGAAGGGGTGCGGGAACAGGTTGGACAGATTCTCGACTGACAGTTTGACCATCGCCGAGGCCAGATCCTCCGGTTTTCCGGTCAGGTCGGCGGCAAAGCGGTCGGCCTCCCGTTCGTGGCAGCGCGAGCGCCAGGCAGAAAACGGCCCGAGCGGAAACAGAACCAGCGACGCGACAAAACCGAGCACGACCATCCTGGCCGGGAGCGAAACATCGCCCGGCAGGCCCAGAAGCCCCGGCAGTCCTGGCCAGGCGAGCAGCTTAAAGCTGATCCACGAACCGGCCAGCGCCATGATCTCCGCCCACAATAAACGTTTCCAGATATGCCCCTTCTTCCAGTGCCCGATCTCGTGGGCCAGCACCGCCACGATCTCGCCATGGCTCATCTGCCTGATCAGCGTATCGAACAGCACGATCCGCTTGACCTTGCCGATGCCGGTAAAATATGCGTTGGAATGCTTGCTGCGCCTGGATGCGTCCATCTGCATCACCCGCCCCACCTTCAGCCCGGCCCTCTCCATCATAACCCGGATTTCGTCCTCCAGCCCATCTTCGGTCACCGGCTCGAACGTGTTGAAGAGCGGTTCGATCACATAGGGGGAGATGAACATCATGAACAGGGTGAAGAGCGCCATGAAGCCCCATACCCAGAGCCACCAACTCTGCGGACTCCACTCAATCAACCGGAAGACGACGGTGACCAGGAACACCAGCAGGATCGCGCCGATGGCCTGTGATTTGAAAAAGTCAGCGATCCAGATGCGGGGGGTCGTGGTGTTGAAGCCGTAGCGCGCCTCGATACGGAAGGTGCCGTACAGGTCAAAGGGGATGCCGAGCAGGGTCGATACCCAGGTCAGCAGCAGAAAGAAGATGATGGCCGAGACGGATGACGAGCCGCCCAAGGTGCTGACGTACCGGTCATAGGTCGCAATCAACCCGCCGAACAGGAAGACGATCAGTACGGCGTTGTCGAAGAGCGAATCCCACAACCCGAGTCGGCTTGAGTCGAAGGTATAGGCGGAGCTGCTGCGAAGCTTCTCCTCGTCGATGG
>VFJM01000113.1 GCA_009886055.1 Geobacter sp.
ACCGGTGAGCTCTTTGCAGCCACCCAAAAAACAGGGAGGTATGAGATGAAACAGTTTATGGCAGGTATCAGTATGCTCGCAGTTATGACCGCGGCAACGGCCGCACAGGCGGATATCACGATCGGTGTCAATCTGTCCTCAACCGGGCCGGCGGCTTCGCTCGGCATTGGCGAAAAGAATGCCATCTCGTTCGGACCATCGGTCATTGCCGGTCAAAAAGTACGTTATGTCATTTATGATGACGCTACCGATACCACGACTGCCGTCCAGAACATAAAACGCCTGGTTTCGGAGGAAAAGGTCGATATGCTGATCGGGCCCAGCACATCCCCGAATTCTGCGGCCGTGATAGAGGCGGTAGCGGCATCCAAGACCCCTATGATCCAGCTTTCACCCGGTCCGGCGTCTATCTCCGCCACCGACGAGAAGCGTAAATGGATATTCAACGCCCCTGCCAACACCACCGTGTATGCAACCGCCATGATCAATCACATGGTCAAGAAGGGGGTAAAAACGGTTTCGGTAATCGCTGTGGATGACGCTTACGGAGAAACCAGTACCGTAGCGTACAAAAACCTCTCCGAGTCGAAGGGGATCAAAACGTTGGCGGTCGAGAAATACAAACGGACCGATACCAGTACCACTGCACAGGTATTGCATGCGATGCAGGGGAACCCGGATGCAATATTCATAGCCTCCTCCGGTACACCGGCCGCCCTGCCGCACGTCACCCTGATCGAGCGCGGTTACAAAGGCAAGATCTACCAGTCGGGCGGCGCTGCCAATGCAGAATTTCTGCGTGTCGGCGGAAAGGCGTTGGAAGGTTCGTTCATGCTCGCGCCCCCTGTCGTTGTGGGAGAGCAGTTGCCGGATGGTTATCCGACCAAGGCCGAGGCGCTCAAATTCATAAAGGCGTATGAAGCCAAATTCGGGCCGCGTTCCATGTTTGCCTCCCTGGCCTGGGATGCGCTGAAGATCGTTGAAGCAGCGGTGCCCAAGGCTCTGAAGAGTGGCAAACCGGGGACGGAGAAGTTCCGGGTGGCTTTGCGTGACGCCATTGAGGGCACCAAGGGCCTGAAAGGCGCCGGGTCCGTATTTTCGATGTCTCCCACCGATCATTCGGGTGTAAACCAGCTTGGCATGTCTCTTATGAAAGTTGAAAACGGCAAATGGAAACTGGAGGATCACGCCAACTTCAAATAGCCTGATCAGGGCCCAAGCTAACACCTTGCCACCCCTTACTCCTCCTAATAACGGAGGGGTTGGGGGTGGTTGTTTTCGTGTCATCTTTGATTTTAATTGTGGATAATCATAATTTCTCATCAGGATCCATATTGCAGCCTCGTGCACTTATAAAGGAACTACCGTGTTAATTACTGAACAGAAACTGAAAAAAGTGCTGCATGAAATTTTACGCCAGACCGG
>VFJM01000210.1 GCA_009886055.1 Geobacter sp.
GAAAATCACTGAAATCCCTATTGTTTTTATTGATCGCCACGCCGGAAGTTCAAAAATGTCCCGCAAAATTGTTCGCGAGGCCGTGTTTATGGTCTGGAAATTGCGTTTACAATCACTCGTTTCGCGTATAATGGGGAAGTAGGGTTTCTATGTCACACGATATCTGGTCAATCATCCTCCTGTTGGGGGTAGTTTTATGGATAGCTTCAAGTATCGCGTTCTTGTTTTATTCTTTCCCCCGCAGAGGTGAGTTTGATGTTAAATCCGGAATCCGCTGGGGTGGAACGAGTCTTGTTTCATTTCTAATCTGGGTTATTGGAATGCTGAATGCATAAAAAAGCCGAAACACATAATGTATGTGTGCATGTCAGGACCGTATTATTACTATGTTGTTTTCTCTTTGCATTGCTCACCAGTGGATGTTCCAGTACTAAGCTTAGTGACGCAGCCTGGCAGGACGAGGGATTGAATGTCATATGGCCTCCCCCTCCAGAACGCGCCCGAATTAAATTACTGAAAATCATAAATGGCCCCCGGTATTTTGCCGAAAGCTCCCGTAGCACCATGGGTAAGTTTTTTGAATTTATCACCGGCGCGCAGGAAACGAATATCGATTTCTACACCCCGCAGTGCATAGCGGCCGATGGCAATGGAGTGATATATATTGCGGACCCGTCGGTCGGCCTGATTCATAAATACGATCTTGCGGCAAAAGAAGTTCAGTATATTTTTCAGGCGGGGGATAAAAGGCTCGGCAGTCCGGCTGGCGTTGCCCTTGATGCCGAAGGAAATCTGTATGTCACCGATGCCATGCTGGCTGCGGTGTTCAAATTTGACCCGGACGGCAAGCTGCTCTCTGAATTGAATGGTAAAGGGAAGTTGCAGCGCCCTGCCGGAATTGCCGTGACATCGAAGGGCAGCAAGGTCGTGGCCGATATTCTTGCAGATAAAGTATTTATATTCGATAAAAACGATCTTTTGGTGGGGGAGCTTCCCGGACCGGATTTCACCGAGTCATTCAACAGGCCTGCCTATGTGGCCGTGGATAAGCTGGATAATGTTTATGTTACCGACACGATGAATTTCACGGTCAGGATTTTTGACGCCAACGGGAAATATATCAGGAGTCAGGGGCAGATCGGTGATGCGCCCGGTTCGTTTGCCCGCCCGAAAGGAGTGGCGCTGGACAGTGATCAGAACATGTACGTGCTGGATTCGATCTTCGGTAACTTCCAGATATTTGACCAGAAAGGGCGATTGCTTCTCTATGTCAGCCAGGAGGGCTCCCGGCCGGGTGAACTGATGCTTCCGAGCGGCATTTTCATTGACAAGGGCGACAGGATCTATGTCGCCGATACGTTCAATCACAGGATACAGATTTACCAGTACCTGAAAGAAAAGGTGCAGAAATGAATGATTTTCGTACGTTTTTGATATCAAACGTTGCAATCACCTTACTATCCATGCCGTTTGCGCATCAGGCAGGCGCAGTTGCTCCCGGTCCCAAGGTTTCCGAGGTGTCGGCGAGCGGTAAGGGTAACAAGCATAACCTGTCTGCTAAAGCCAGGGTCTTTGGCACAACCAGCTACACTGCAGCTAATCCCAATCTGTATAAAGCGACCGATGATCCGACGGGAAATCCCGGCGGACAACAGATTTGCATCTTCTGCCATACGCCCCATAATGCCAATGTCGAAGGAGGGGCACCGCTTTGGAACCGTGCCTTTTCAACCGCAATATTTTCGAGGTACTCGTCATCTACTTTGCAAATCCGGGTCAATTCAGCGGCCAGAACCCCGGCTAATTATGACACACCAGTCTGGCAGCCGGACGGCTCCTCAAAATTATGTCTCAGTTGTCATGACGGTATTTCCTCTCTGGGGGCCGTGCTGCGTGGAGGCCCTATCGTGATGAATGCTGATGTTATTACCACGATTGCTTCTTTTAACCCTTCGAACAACAAAATGAAGACAGGGCATCACCCGGTGTCGTTTGTGTATAATGCGTCTGTTGCTGCCGCCATCAATGCGATTAAGAGCCCTGGTGATTCTTATAAATTGCCTCCCGATGCTACTGTGCCCGGAGTAAAACTTGATAAAAACAGTAAAATGCAGTGCACCACCTGCCATGATGCTCACCAGAACCAAACAAATGATGATGATTGTTATGTTGATGTTCCCTGTACACCAACCTCCCGCAAAAAAGCACCGTTCTGGGTCTATGGTGGAGGTGCCAACGCTCCAGCAGACCGTGATAAGGTTTGCACGGTATGTCATAATTTAACACCAGGCACTCTAACGACGCCATCATGGCCGTGATAACCACAATCCGAAAAAGGAACACTTCTATGGGATTCAGGTATATACAATGGCTCAGTCTGCCTGTGATCGTGTTGTTCTTTTCTCTATCACATGCCGCCGACAAATCGTCCTCCCATCTAGACAAAAGATATATGAGTGATGGCTGTGCCTCGTGCCATCTTGGTTTTGACTTTAGCAATGGTGGCGGGCCCTCCAAGTGTATCTCCTGCCATGGTCCGGCCAATTCCGTGCCACAGGGACTGTCCTCTTTGACTACCCAGCTCAAGGATTTAACCAAGGATTTTTCCAAAAACTATCGACACCCGGTTTTCGACAAGCGGGGAGTTCATTCCACTAAAGAAGGGCTGCCCGAAACGGATCCCTCTACACCGAGGCACGCCGAATGCGCGGACTGCCATAGCCCGCATTACGTTTCCAGCGCTAATCCATTCGCTGGATTGAAAGGGAAGCGGGTCGGCAATTTTACCGCCCCGATTACGAAAGAGTATGAGCTCTGCTACCTCTGCCATGCCGAAAGCGCCAACCTGCCGCTGAAATCCACCAACAAGCGGGCAGAGTTCAATACCAGCAACCCTTCGTATCATCCAGTCGAGGGTGAAGGTAAAAATCTGGCGGTTGTAAGTTTGATCAGGCCATACAGAGAAAAGAAGACGGCTGCCAACGATATATCGGTTTTAAAATGCGGCGACTGCCACGGCAGTGATGACGCAAACGCCCCCCGTGGGCCGCACGGCTCAAAATATGAGGGGCTGCTGGTTGATAACTTTGCGACCGGCGACGGGATTCAGGAAAACAGTTATGCCTATGCGGTCTGTTACCGTTGCCACAAGCGCTCCAGCATTTTGGCGAATGAAAGTTTCCCCCTGCATTCGCGTCACATCGCGGGAGAGCGCAATTTCAAGGGGGGCGGAACCTCCTGCCACACCTGCCACTCCTCTCACGGCAGCGCCGAAAACCGCTATCTTATCCGTTTTAACAGGGATTACGTATCAGAAAGCTCCACCGGAAAACTCAAGTTTGTTGAGAAGGGAACGTACGCTTTTCATGGTGAGTGCTGGCTGACATGCCACGGCGTTGATCACAACCCCAAGTCATACTGACAGGGAGAATGGGATATGCAACTAATTGCTCTTGATACGTTTTTTTTGACACTGGTTGTGCTGTGTTTGTCCGGTACTGTCTGCGCTGCGGAAGGCGTAAGGGTCAGTCCCCATTCTGATACCGGTGATTGCGCGATCTGCCATGTTGCTTCGGCGGACAAGCTGCGCAGCTGGTTCGCGTTTGGTTCCACAAAGAGAGAGCTGAAGGACGATCTGAATCATCTCTGCCAGAAATGCCATACGATTGAACCTGTTGATGCCGACGGCTCTTTGGGAGTCGGCATCGGTCATGCGACCGGTAAAAAAACCACTGTTAACCAACATAACCTTCCACTTGCAAGTGACGGTACGATCACCTGTGCCACTACATGTCACAATATGCATGTAACGTCTGACGACGACAGGCAGCAGCAAAAACATCTGAGATTGCCGATAAACTCGCTCTGTGTTTCTTGCCACGACAAATAGCCGCACGTCTCTTTTCTTGTTATCAAGGACCACTACAAACCACAGGCATTCTGCCGTGGTTTTATATGTTATTATTTTACCGCCTGTGGTATTAAATTAAGGTTATGGCACTTTATTCCTGCAAACTTGGTGCATCGGACGGTAAAATTCTCATCAGGGATTTTGAGGCCGCGGAGAGTGGCGTTTTGCGCAAAAACCTTGAGGACCAGGGTTTTTTCGTATTTGAAATTAAAAAGAAACCGTTTCAGTTTCTGTTTGATAAGGGTATCAAGCGCAAAAAGATTGATAACCGGGCCCTCCTGACCTTCAATCAGGAGATGCTCGTACTGATTAAGGCCGGAATGCCGATCATGCAGGTTCTTGATGCGATTCTGGAACGTCATGATTCCGGCGTGTTATATGAAGTTCTGGTCCAGGTGCGTGAGGATGTCAAGGCTGGTGCTGCATTGTCGGTTGCAATGGAAAAGCATGGCCGGGCTTTCCCGTATCTTTATGTGGCCTCAATTCGTGCAGGTGAGCGAACCGGTGATCTTCCGCAAACCATCAGGCGTTATATCGAATATTTGAAGAGAGTAGGCACGCTCCGGAAAAAAATAGTGGCAGCAATATTTTACCCTGCCATCCTCGTTGTATTTGCCTTTCTCGCAATTACGCTTCTACTGGTATACGTGGTCCCTACCTTTAGTCAGGTGTACACCGATTCAGGATCGCAGCTCCCCGCACTGACCCAGTTATTAATTACATTTACTTCATTCCTCAGACGTTATTTCATTTTTGGGATCTTCGCCTGTATCGGTCTGCTTGCCGCATTCAGGTCGTGGAAAAGCAGTGAAGCGGGTCGATATGCGTTTGATCGTTTCAAGCTGACCGTTCCGGTGGCCGGAGATGTTTTTACCAAATATTCGGTGGCCGCTTTCACCCGTACCCTGGCAACTGTTCTGGGAAGCGGTATTCCGATCATTGAATCATTGCGCATGTCGATCGGGACTTTGGACAACGTGTTCATGGAGAAACGCCTGTTCGAGGCGGTCCGTTTTATTGAAGAGGGTGGTCGGCTCTCGGTTGCGCTCGAACGTGTCAATATCATGCCGCCATTAGCTCTGCGCATGCTTGGGGTGGGCGAAACCACCGGATCACTGGAAGATATGCTGATCGATATTTCCAATTATCTGGAAGATGAACTTGAGGAGCGGATGCATCTGTTGACTACTGCGATCGAACCGGCCATCATGCTGATCATGGGTGTTATTATTGGAGTTATCATTATTGCGATGTACCTTCCGATTTTCAAAATTGCAGGTACGGTAGGATAGGATAGAATAAGATGGCTATGCAATCCTTCAAAAAAAGAACTATCGGCATGATTCTGATTGAACGGGGAAGCCTGAATCCCGATCAGTTGCCGGTCATTATTGATAAACTGGGTACAACCCGGCAGCGTTTTGGTGAAATTGCCGTACAGGAAGGGTTTGTTGCGGAAGAAGATCTGGCGCGAGCGCTGGCGGAACAGTTCAGCCTTGAATACATAGATTTGCGCAGTTTCAAGATGGACTCCGAGCTGCTCAATCAATTGCCGCCGGATGCAATTTACCGGTTTCATTTTGTGCCGCTGGAGATACAGCCGCATGTCATCGTTGTTGCCGTGGCTGATCCGACCGATGTTGTCAAGCTGGATGAGCTTGAGCTGCTGCTTGACCGACAGGTTCAGATCCGCATCGCTTCCGACGCTGCGATTGCTGCGGTTACCAAAACCGGTGAGGGAACACGCCGGGTTCTGCGAGAAGTTTCTGAAGACTTCATGCTTCAGCTGGTCAAGGAAACCGACCGGGGTGAAGAGGTGTTGTCGGTTGAAACTCTGTCCGATGATACCAGTCCGATCATCAAACTGATCAATACGACCATTCTGGACGCACTGAGCCGCAGAGCGAGTGATATCCATATTGAGACCGGTCTTGACGGGGTTGATATCAAGTATCGTATTGATGGTGTGTTGTATAAAGCGAACGATACGATCGATCAGCACTTTCAGGCTCCGATTATTTCACGGCTGAAAGTCATGAGCGAGCTGGATATTTCGGAACGCCGTGTTCCGCAGGATGGGCGTTTTAAAATCCGCTTTGGAGAAAAATCGATCGACTTCCGCGTTTCGATCATGCCAAGCTCCATGGGTGAGGATGCCGTTATCCGTATTCTCGACAAGGAGAGCATCGCCAGTGATCTGAAGGGATTGACGCTGGAAAACCTGGGTATCAGTGAACGCGAGATCAAGCGCCTGCGGAGAAAAATTCGCGAACCCTATGGCATGGTGCTGGTGACCGGTCCGACCGGTTCCGGGAAAACAACAACGCTCTACGCCGCTTTGACCGAAATTCATACCGGAGAGGATAAAATCATTACGATTGAAGATCCGGTTGAATACATGCTGCGCGGTGTGCTGCAGATTCCGGTTAATGAAAAAAAAGGGCTGACCTTTGCCAAAGGATTGCGCTCAATACTGCGCCATGACCCGGACAAGATCATGGTCGGAGAAATACGGGATTCGGAAACCGCTCAGATTGCCGTCCAGTCAGCCCTGACCGGCCATCTTGTGTTTACGACGGTACACGCCAACAACGTTTTCGATGTTATCGGGCGTTTCATTCATATGGGCATTGATCCCTATAATTTTGTATCTTGCCTTAACTGTGTCCTGGCACAAAGGCTGGTGAGGAAGGTCTGCACCGCCTGTCGCCGTCCGGTACAGTACAGTGATGAGCAGCTGATCGATGGCGGTGTTGATCCGGAACGTTTCCGGGGTATGACGCTGTATGAGGCGCCCGGCTGCGACGAGTGTCACGGCACCGGCTATAAAGGTCGAGTTGCCATAGTCGAACTTCTGGAACTGAATGACCAGATTCGTGATCTCATTATTGCCAAAGTTCCCGCCACTCAGCTGAAAAAAGCTGCCCGTGATGCCGGTGTCACGTTTTTGCGGGATTCAGCTGAAGAGAAGCTGGCGGCTGGGATAACGACACTCAAAGAGATAAACCGCGTCACGTTTGTTGAATGACCGGAACAGGATACGCCATGTTGTTTGCCAGTAATCTAATCGGAGTTGAAATCAGCCAGCATGGGGTGACGTGCGCCTTGACAGGCGGCACCGCCACCTCGCCGCGTGTTGAGCGGGTAACCCAGGCGTCCTTTCCCCCGCATACTCTGCAGGTTTCACTTCGTGAGCAGAACGTCCTTGATCCCGATGCATTCGTTGCAGGTTTGAAATCGGCCTTCAATCAGCTGCTCTGCAGAACAACAAGGGTTGCGGTGTCTCTGCCTGATGCGGCCTGCAGGATTGTGCTGCTCGATCTTGAAGGACGCTTCAAAAGCCGCGCGGAGGCACTGGATCTGATCCGCTGGAAACTGAAGAAAAGCATACCGCTCGACAGCGTCGATACCCATCTTGATTACCAGCAGTTGACGGTTCGAGAGAATGGAGACCTGGCGCTTTTGGTGGCAATCGCATCGCGCACGGTTATTACCCAGTATGAAGATCTGATTACGAAAGCGGGGCTTTCTCCTGCACGCATTGATTGCAACACGTTCAATATCTGCCGGACTTTTGATCGTCGCCTGGCGCTCCAGGATGATTGCATCCTGATATCGTTTTACGGCAGTACGTTGTCAATAGTGGCTTTTGCAGAGGGGATTCCGGAATTTATCCGCAGCAAGGACCTGTCCGGTACTTTGGCGACTGACAACCGGGTGTACCTGGAAATAAACAGCTCTCTGCTGGTGTATAAAGAACGGTTTCCTGAACGGGCGGTGCAGACGGTTTTCTGTGTTGTCGCGCCGGACGTTGCTCAAAACTTTCAGGGGATGGTCGCCGAAGCGGCCGGATTAACGCCGGTTCTCTTAGAAACAAAAGGTGCTGTAACCCCCGGAAATTCCGCGCCTGGTGACCAGATACGGCTATTCCCCTTTACCGCTGCCATTGGTGCGGCTTTGAGGAGTCTCTGATGCGCTTCACTATTAATCTCGCGACGCGCACCTATCTTGACCATCGGTTGCTCAACAGGCTTGCATTTTGCGCCATAGCGGTGCTTCTCGTCATAGCGGGGTGGAATGTCAGCCGGGTGTCATCAAATATGGGTGAACAGAGCCGACTGAACGCTGAAATAGCTGCTCTCCAAGGCAGACTCACAGCTAAGCCGAGCGGCGTTTCCGAAGCCGATATCAGTCGTCAGAAGGTTCGGATCCGCTTCTATAATGATATTATTGTGCGCAAGAGCACAAACTGGCTCAGTCTGCTTGAGTTGTTCGAGAATGCCACACCGGAGGGGATATCGCTTTCATCGCTCACTCCCGACAAGAGTAAGGAGGAGTGGAAGCTTGAGGGGCGCGCCAGGTCTTTTAAGGTTGTACAGCACTATCTTGAAAAGCTGGAAACATCGAAAAACTTTTCAAATGTTCTGCTGTTATCTCATCAAAATATGGCCGCTGGTGAAAAAGTGCGTGGAGTACAATTTACGATCTCCTGCAAGGTAATGAATTGATGAAACAGTATGTTTTGGAAATACTCCGTCAGAAATGGCGCCTTCTGAGCATCATCCTGACCCTGCTGCTGCTCAACGTGGCCTTGGGTGTCGTGGTCTCTTCCTATCAGATCCCTTTACTGGCAGATCTGCAAACGAAATGGAATAGCCTGCGTCGTCAGGCTGCCGGCGCAGGGCAAGTGGATGCCACTGCCCTCCATCAACAGGGTTCCGCTGACCTCGAAAAACTGAAGGCAAAGATACCTGAAAAACGGCAATTTGCCAGGGTATTGAGTGATTTGCTTGAAGCTGCAGCAAGTAGTGGTGTCGAAGTTGGCCCAATCAGTTATAAGCCTGAGCAGATCAAGGAAGAAGCGCTGCTTTCCTATCAGTTGTCGTTTTCTGTCAGTGGCGGCTATGCAGCAGTAAAAAGTTACCTTTCAGATCTTCAAAAAAATCCGGAATTGATAGTGGTCGATACCGTTACATTTTCCAACAGCGACCCCTTTGTCGAGAATGTGGTCACGGCTCTCCGCATTACGGTGTATCTCCGGGAGGGTGCATGAATCGTAAACGCCTGATTCTGTTCATCCTGGTGATACTTTTCGTCGTCGCCGCACTTTGGAGCTACAGCGCGATGCCGCGCCCCAAAACGGTCAGTACGTTGACCTACAAGCCGGGCCAGCAGGCAAAACCGGTGATTGCCGCAGCGGTCAAGCCAGCCCGTGAAGCGGATGATGGCACCAGGCTGAAAATCAGTCTGCTTGATACGGATCCGTCCGGTTTCAAGGGGTATCGCCGAAACATTTTCAAGCCTGTTTTTGTCGATGAGCTGAAAGTTGTCAAACAACAAGCAGTAGCGATCAAGCCCCCCCCCTTAATAGTGCCGGCGGCTCCTGTGCAGCAGGTGGTAATTCAACCTGAAACCGCTCCGCTGGCACGCTTCACGTTTCTGGGGTTTTTAAAAAAAGGGTCTGTTAAAACCATTTTTCTGGCGAAAGAGAAGGATATTCTGCTGGTAAAAAAAGGGGACAAGGTTGCCGGCCGTTATGAAGCAACCGATATTTCAGAACAGGCGTTAACGCTGACGGTCACCGATACCGGAGATGAAATTGTCATCCCTTTGCTGGAAAACCGGCCGCTTGTTCCGGCGAAATAAACACTTTATTTATGAGGAGACGCACTCAATGCGCTACCTGAACCTGACCTCACATATTGCTTTATTACTCGCGCTGGGCCTGCTTTCGGCCTGCGCCTCAACTGCTACTAAATCGTTCAGGGCGGCGGAAAAACTCGAGTCTGAGGGGAAATTCGAAGAGGCAATGTATAGTTATGCTGAGTCCTTTAAAAACGATCCGACGGTTAATGAGCCGCGGATTCGGTTTTTGACAACTCGCCAGAAAGCGGCCGATCAGCGCTTCAAGCAGGGGATGGCTTTAGCGGGAAATGGAAATCATATCGATGCACTGCCGGAATTTCAGGCGGCACAGGGCATTGACCCTACCCAGGATCGCTTCAGACAGCAGATCGAGATCTCGACCCGGCACAAGGATGCACAGCTGGCTTTTCAGGAGGGGCGGGATTTTGAGAAGGGGAACAAACTGAAGGATGCCCATCGGCAATACATCAAGGCTGCCGAACTGTTCCCCAAAAACACGGAATATCAAGCTTCCCTCGAGCGGATTACCCAACTGCGCAAGAGCAAGCTGGAAGGGTATGAACTGCGTTTGAAGTCCGGCAAGCCGATCACCCTCAAGTTTAAAGACGCCAAGATGAAGGATGTGTTCAATATCCTGACTCAACTTTCGGGGATTAATTTTGTCTTTGATGAGAGCATCAAGGATTCGCCGGTTTCCATCTATCTTGAAAATGCCTCGTTCCAGCAGGCCCTTGACCTTCTCAGCGCGATGAACAAGCTTAGCACAAAGAATCTCAATGAAACGACCGTGCTGGTGTTCCAGAATACGCCGGATAAGAGTAAACAGTATGAGGACATGGTTCTGCGCACCTTTCACCTTAATTACATGGACGCAAAAAAAGCCATCAACCTGATCCGTACAATGGTCCAGGTACGCAAGGCGTATGTAAACGAAGATTCAAACTCGATTGTCGTTCGGGATACGGAAGATGTCGTTTCAGTGGTTGAAAAGATTCTTGATGCCAATGATATGCCCGAGGCAGAGGTTGTGCTGGATGTTGAGGTGATAGAGGTCAGTGATAAAAACGCTGAAAATGTCGGCCTGCTACTGAGCAATTACAACGTGCAGTTGGGAGCTTTTACCCCTGAGGGTAATGCGCTGGCAACGACTTTGGCAGGGGCGACAACAACAACTACTACTGGTACCACCACCACAACTAATGCCGCCACTGTTAATAATCTGGTGCGCGCATTCACCATGAAGGGTTTTGGCGGGTATGTTACCGTGCCGAATGCGACTTTCAATCTTGGCAAAACACTTGCCAAGGGAGAGGTGCTTTCAAATCCGAAAATCCGGGTAAAAAACAAGGAAAAAGCCAAATTCAATGTTGGTACCAGGGTGCCAATTACAACAACAACACTGAACGGTACTGTGTCGCAGGTAAACGTCCAGTATGTAGATGTCGGTGTCAAGGTCAATGCCGAGCCGATCATACAACTCAATAACGAAATCTCCATCAAGCTTAGTCTTGAGGTCAGTTCAATTTTGACGAAAGAAAAGGTAGGCGCAGACGGCTTAACGACGGTCGTTACAATCGGCACCCGAAACATTGATACCGTGCTCAGCCTGAAGGATGGAGAGACGAGCATTATCGGCGGCCTTATACAAAGATCCGACAGCAACGATAAATCCAAACTGTTTCTGTTGAGTGATATACCGCTGATCGGGCCTCTGTTTACAAATTCAAACTCATCCAAGGACAAAACCGAACTGATGCTGGCGATCACCCCCCGACTGGTCAGGGGGATACCTGTACCGCTCCCCGGTCTCGCTTCGTTTGTTTCCGGTAAAGAAGATCATCCGTCGCTTGTCAGGCCGATGTCCTCATTTGATCTGGAGCCGGTTTTCGAGGGGGAATCTCAAGTAAAAGGGGGTGAGATGAAAACCGTGACGGCCCCGGCTGCGGCCAAAAAGCCGGATTTGGCTGTCCCTGGCTCTGCGACATCCACTCCTCGGCCTGTGCCAAATTTCCAGACTGGTCCGGCCGGTCTGACAGGTCTGACAGGTAAGAGAACACCTGAACCCGCTGTTGCCCAGCCCGCTCCGGCGCCTTCCGCTGCACTTGTTCCTGCGCCCGCTCCGGCTCCGCGCACTCTTCTGCAGATTGCTGCTCCTTCGACCGCCTCCGTTGGCCAACAGTTCAGCCTGGATATCAAGATCAGTGATGTAAATGATCTTGCCACTGCACCGTTTGTACTTACATACGATCCGGTTTTTGTCGACTTTGTATCCATAAGTGAAGGTGCTTATATGAAAAAGGATGGCAAGCCGACCACGTTCGGCAGCCAGACTGATACTGTCGCCGGCACGGTGACCGTCACGCTGGCGCGGGCAGCAGGAAACAGTGGCGTGTCTGGCGGCGGTACGCTTGCAACGGTGTCATTCAGGGCTAAAAATCAGGGGCCGGCGAGTTTCGCCTTCAGAAATACTGCATTCACAACAGCAAACGGCTCTGCCTTGAACATTCTTCCATTCAGTACGGCGGTGGATATCCGTTGATGAAAACAATCGCGAATCAAAATGGTTTCACCTACATTTTGGCTTTGACGATCGTGATGATCATGGGAATCATGCTTGGCATGGTCGGGCAATCGTGGAAAACGTTCAAACAGCGGGAACTGGAAGAGGAGATGATCTTTCGAGGGGACCAAGTTGCCGAGCTTATTTACCAGAAGATACTCTGCAATACAAACCCCAATACAGGTGCTAATATCAATAGCTTTTTATGGCAGAATAATTATCCTAAAGGGACAGTTCTTGATGGCCTTGTTGAAGGGGTGGAGGATGGATGCTTTAATCCACCTAAAAGAAGGAAATTTCGTCTCAGGGCATCCGCGGCACTGGACCCTATGACAAACAAGCAGTGGCTGATTGTCAAGCCTGTCGGTGATGCTACCCGCTTTGCAGGTGTTATGAGCGGCAGCAAAGAAGAACCGCTCAGGAAAAGTTTCAAGGAGATCTATGATTCAAAACTGCTTGACGACAAAAAACAGTACAGTGA
>VFJM01000425.1 GCA_009886055.1 Geobacter sp.
ATTACAACAATTGCACGCTCTTCGCTGGCAAGTAACGGCTTTCACGAGCAGTGGCTCCCCACTGTCGTCAGCATGGCAACAGAAGTTACCTCGGCCCGGATTATTCCTGGCAACCCCGATTTCACCCTGTCACAACTGAAAAATGGTGACTGGCAAGCTGAGATGGAGTTTTATCTTCCAATCAGGCATCTTGCACCAGACATCCTGCGGGGACTGTTTGAAGGGGTCCTTGATGAGGATCGTTTCGGGGATTTTTACGAGGTGCTGAGCCGGCTTTCATTCCGGCAGAGCCGGGGCATGCTGCAAGGTTTCATCGACCTTGTTTTCACGCACAACGGCCGTTTCTATATTCTCGACTGGAAATCAAACCATCTCGGCATGAAAGCGTCCGACTACAGCCAGGATGCGATGCACGAATCAATGTGCCGGAGTGCCTATGTTCTGCAATATCACCTTTATACTTTGGCGTTGGACCGGCTATTGAGGGTGCGGCTGCCGGACTACAGCTATGAAAAACATTTCGGGGGGGCGCTATACCTGTATCTGCGGGGTATTTCTGTCGGCAGTGCGATGAACGGAATGTATCTTGGCAGGCCGCAACCGGAATTTATCAGGCGTGCCGGTGAGGTGATGCTGGGTTGAAATCTCCAACACCATCTTCATCTGATCGGGAGCCATTTCATCGCCGTCTGTTTCCAATGAATCATAAGGTCATTTTTTAAGTACACTGTTCAGGGAAGTCAGCAGCTGGTTAATGTCAACCTTGTGTACGCCAGCGCCATGCCCCAACGTTTCGAGGTCGGCAATCTGACATTCGTAACATTCAAGGTTGTACTGCTTGAAAACAGGCAAGGTCTCGGGATGCTGTGCGATGATGTCGGCAATTATCATTTCCTGAGTAATCATGAGGCACCTCTCGGGGGACTTGGAATAATCGGTATATTTTTTTTGTTCCTGGTTCCTCGCTGAAAAAATGTGCTGACTATGATAAACCGTATTTCTTCCGCAACGCCGTTTTCACTTCCGGCGGAACAAATTTATCAATGTCGCCGTTAAGCGAACAAACCTCCTTGACGATTGAGGAGGAGAGATAGCCGTACTGCAGGGATGTCATCATGAACAGCGTTTCAATCTGCCGGCCGATGCTGCTGTTCATCTGGGCTATCTGAAACTCATATTCAAAGTCGGATATTGCACGGAGGCCGCGGATGATGACATGGGCCCCGCGAGAAGATACGTAATCAATCAGAAGTCCGCTGAACGTGTCAACCGTGACCCGCCCCTCCCCTTTTACGACATCCTGAATCAACTCGACCCGCTCTTCGGTTGTGAACAGTGCGTTTTTCTGCGAGTTTCGGGCAACGGCAACTATAATTTCATCGAATATCGTCAGACCACGCTTGATTATATCAATGTGGCCATACGTGATTGGATCAAATGAGCCCGGATACACAGCAATTTTCTTCATTTTTCCTCCAGTGCAAACAATTCGAGAGCTGTTTCTCCATACACACGCCGGTCAATCCTTCTCAGACGTCCATACGATTCCAGTAGCGGGCTTCGTACGGAACACTCCGCCACCAGAATGAAACCCGGTGTTAAAAGAGCGGACGAGTCAAGCGAGTCAAGTACCCGCTGATACAATCCTGAATCATAGGGTGGATCAAAGAACGCAAGATCAAAGCTTTGACCACGATCTGCAATACTCTGCAACGCCTTTACTGCATCCATATTCAGAATTACAGATCGCTCCTGAAAACGGGTAGCCATCAAGTTTTTTTCAAGTGTCGATTTTACCGATTTATCGTTTTCAATAAAGCAACATGACCCGGCTCCACGACTGAGAGCTTCAATACCCAGGCTGCCGGTACCGGCACAAATATCGAGCACACGAACATCAGCAAAATCAATACGACTGGTAAGAATACTGAAAAGAGCCTCCTTGACGCGATCCGAGGTTGGCCGTGTTGTTATACCGGGTGGCGCGGACAGTTTTTTACCACGACAGGTTCCTGATATGACACGCATGGCATACAATCCTCAAGCTCAGATTTTGTGGAAGCTAGCGCAAATAGCGTGATTGGTCAAGCCCTAAGGTATTGCCCGATCGGCTGCAAAACTCCGGGATCATTCCAGGGTTGATATAGTCACCCCATTCTACAGCATAATCCCCTCCCCTGCTTGACTTTCCGCCGATGAATGCTTAACTCAAACATATAAAGATCATCGTTTTTTCGGGAGCAGATCATGGACTTCAACAAACTTACGCAGAAATCTCAGGAAGCTTTTGCCGAAGCACAAAACAAGGCCGTTTCGTTCGGACATGTCGAGGTGGATGGCGAACATCTCCTCTGGGCGCTGCTGGACCAGCCCGATGGCCTGGTGCCGCGCCTGCTGCAGCGGATGGATATCCGCCCTGACATGGTTAAAAAAGAGATCGAGTCCGAGTTGGATCGTAAACCGCGGGTCTCCGGCCCCGGCACGGAGGCCGGGAAAATTATTGTTTCCCAGCGCCTGTCGCGCGTTCTGGTGGCTGCAGAGAACGAGGCCAAACGGCTTAAGGATGAATATGTATCGGTAGAGCATCTGTTTATGGCGCTGCTGGCGGAGGGGGAAAAGGTGCCGTCCGGGCGGATTCTCAAGCAGGCGGGGATAAATCACGAACGCTTCTTGAAGACACTCACCGACGTACGCGGAAGCCAGCGGGTCCAGAGCGCCAATCCCGAGGCCACCTATGAAGCGCTGGAGAAATACGGCCGCGACCTGGTCAAAATGGCCCGCAGTGACAAACTTGATCCGGTTATCGGACGCGATGAAGAGGTGCGCCGGGTAATCCGGGTCTTATCCCGCAAGACCAAGAACAACCCGGTGCTGATCGGTGAGCCGGGGGTCGGCAAGACCGCCATTGTCGAAGGCCTGGCACAGCGCATTGTACGGGGGGATGTACCGGAGGGGTTGAAGGAAAAGAGTGTCTTTGCCCTGGATATGGGGGCGCTGGTAGCCGGGGCCAAGTACCGTGGTGAGTTTGAGGAGCGCTTGAAAGCGGTGCTGAACGAGATAAAGGAGGCCGAAGGACGGATTATCCTCTTTATCGACGAACTGCACACCATCGTCGGTGCCGGCAAGGCCGAGGGTTCGATGGATGCGGGGAACATGCTGAAGCCGATGCTGGCCCGCGGCGAACTGCACTGTATCGGCGCCACCACCCTTGATGAATACCGTATGCATATCGAGAAGGATGCCGCACTGGAGCGCCGCTTCCAGCCGGTGCTGGTGGAACAGCCGACTGTGGAGGATACGGTGTCGATCCTGCGTGGCTTGCGGGAGCGCTTCGAGGTGCATCACGGGGTCAGGATTCAGGACAATGCCCTTGTGGCCGCGGCCACCCTCTCCAACCGCTATATCACCGAGCGGTTCCTGCCGGACAAGGCCATTGATCTGGTCGATGAAGCGTGCGCCATGATCAGGACCGAAATTGACTCCGTGCCGTCGGAATTGGACGCCATTTCCCGCAAGGTCATGCAGCTGGAGATCGAAGAGGTGGCGCTTAAAAAAGAGAAGGACAAAGCCAGCATCGAACGACTTGGGGCGCTGCGCAAGGATCTGGCCGACGATCGCGAAAAAGCCAACGCCATGCGCGCCCGCTATGATTCGGAAAAGATAGCGATTGAACGGATCAAGGGGTTACGGGAGCAGATCGAAAAGACCCGGCGCGACATTGAACAGGCCGAACGTTCTAACGACTACGAATTAGCCTCCAGACTGAAATATTCGGAACTTCCCGGCCTAGAAACCGCCCGTAAAAATGAAGAGGCCAACCTCAATGAAAAACAGGGTGGAAAAAAACTGCTGCGGGAAGAGGTCACCGAGGATGAAATTGCCGAAATTGTCGCGCATTGGACCGGCATTCCTGTCTTAAGGCTGGTGGAAGGCGAACGGGAAAAGCTGCTGCGGCTGGAAGATATCCTGCATCAGCGGGTTATCGGCCAGGATGAGGCGGTGCAGCTGGTGTCGGACGCCGTGCTCCGTGCCCGCTCAGGGATCAAGGACCCGCGTCGCCCGATCGGATCCTTCATCTTCCTCGGCCCGACCGGTGTCGGAAAGACCGAACTCGCCCGCACCCTGGCCGAAGCGCTCTTTGATTCGGAAGAGAACATGGTGCGGATCGACATGTCCGAGTATATGGAAAAGTTTGCCGTCTCACGTCTGATCGGGGCTCCCCCCGGATATGTCGGTTATGAGGAGGGGGGACAACTTACCGAGGCGGTCAGGCGCAAGCCGTACAGCGTTCTGCTGTTCGATGAAATCGAGAAGGCCCACCAGGACGTGTTCAATATCCTGCTGCAGATCTTGGATGATGGCCGGGTAACGGACAGTCACGGCCGGACGGTCAGCTTCAAGAATACGGTCATCATCATGACCTCCAACATAGGCTCCGCGTACCTGCTGGAGGGAATCACCGCGAACGGCGACATCAGGGAAGAGGCACGAAAGAGCGTCATGAACGAACTCAAGGCATGTTTCCGCCCCGAGTTTTTGAATCGCGTCGATGACATTGTGCTATTCAAACCGCTGCATATTGACGAAGTCATGAAAATTGCCGATCTCTTGGCGGCACAGCTCAAGCAACGCTTGAAGGATCAGCAGATAACGCTTGAAATCAGCGAAGAAGCGTTGAGCTTTATCGCGAAGGCAGGCTATGATCCGGTCTACGGAGCACGGCCACTTAAGCGCTATCTGCAGCGCGAACTGGAAACCCGTGTCGCCAGGGCGATAATTTCCGGAGATGTAGTTGAGGGGGGCACATTGAAAGTGGCACTGGAGAACGGAGCACTCTGTATCAACCCTTAAAAGACATTTACCGCAGAGGCCGCAGCCAAAAGCAGGCGCTTCTAAGCGAGTAACGCGGAGGGAAAATATACGAAAAAAAGGGGCTCACATCATGTGAACCCCCTTTTTTTTGTCACTGAATCAGTGTGGCTCAGGCCAGATCGAGAACTCCCTGGTAGATGATGTCGAACAGCTCCTGGATATTCTCCTCGGCAATGCAGGAGAAGGCGATGCGCAGGTCGGTCTTGGTGGTGGAAATGGCGCCGACCCCGTACTTGTCCAGCAGATGGATGCGCAGTTTTTCGGCATCCACCGTTTTCAGCTTCAGGCACATGAAGTAACCGGAGTTGAACGGGTAGTAGTCCCAAGCCGCATCGTATTTGCTGCTGTTGAGAACTTGCTTGGTCTTCAGGGCGCGTCCCTTCATGACCTGGAACTTCTCTTCCTTCTGTGCCAGGAACTGGGGCGAACGGAGCGCCTCGATGACAAAGGTCTGGGAGGGGTGCGGGCAGTTGGAGATGCGGGCGCGGATGATGCCCATGGTCTTCTTCTCAAGGGCTGCCATAACCGGTGCGTTTTCGTATTCGTTGCCGTCGGCAAAGGTGATGAATCCGGTACGGAAGCCCCAGACGAACTCCTCCTTGGTTGCGCCGTCCAGCTTGACCGCAAGAATGCGCGGATGGAGGTTAGCGAGCTTGCCGAACAGTGATTCCTTGAGGCTGTCCTCGTAGAAGAGCCCGAAGTAGGCGTCATCGGCCACGGCGACAATGTTGCAGCCGGATTCGGCGACTTCCTTGATGGCGGCCACCAGGGCATCACCTTCGGCCACGGTCGGGGTGTAGCCACTCGGGTTGTTGGGGAAGTTGAGCAGGACAACGGCCTTGCCCTTTTCTTCGGCACTGTTCTTCAGAGTAGCCTTGAAGGCGTCGATGTCGTAGCCGCCGGTCACTGTGAACGTTGGGTGTTTTTTGACGATCGCGCCGCTGCAGGTGCCGAAGGTCAGGTTATAGTTGCCCCAGAGCATGTCGGGAAGGATCAGGTGATCCCCCTTGTCGATGAACAGGTCGGAGACTATGGAGAGACCGTGGGTCAGTGCATTGGTGACAATCGGATTGCTGAAGTGTTTGCCCTGCTGGCTGGGGTTTTCACGCAGCATCTTCTCCCGCCAGAGGGCGCGGAGTTCCGGTTTGCCTGCGGGGGGAGCGTAGGGATAGATGTCCTTGGGATCAAAGGCGGAGAGCTTGTCCTGGATGCACTGCAGGAACATCGGGCCGCCGTTCTCGGTGGCGATACCGATGGTAGCGTTGTATTTATGAGCCTTGTCCTTGGCTTCGGCCGATTGGGTCAGGATTCCCTTGGGAAAGAAAAGGTTCTTTCCGAGGTCGGACAGCATTTCCAAAACATGCGGGCTGTGCTGGGTAAGCAGATCGTTCAGTTCCTGGGCTAATGGGTTCATCGACTTCCTCCTGGAGTTGTTAATTACTCATATATGGTTTTTTTGAGACGAAATCACAAGTTTTCAGTAGAACAACACTAGTCCTGTTTTGTCAATAGGGAATTAACTCCCCAGGGCACATTCTCCATCTCCAATGAGTTCACCGGATCGCTGACCGATTAACATGTGGCTAAAAGAAAGGGTACCCACAGTATGGACACCCTTCAATCTTCCCCGATGAGCCGAGAGCATCAGCTAATTGGCACTCGTGGTTTGTTGGTTCTGACTTCCTCTAGACGGACTTGGATGCTCACAGGAGAAATCACTCTCCCTAAAGGCAATTTCCCTTTAACCGGACATTATACTTTATCAGGGTTACGGCGGGGTTACCATCAGGGTAGCCGTGCCGGTTATCCCGCCTAATTCGGCAGTAATTGTTGATGAACCGCCCGCAATGATCGTGTAAATGCCATTCTTGACGATGCTGGTATTGGAGTCTACGGATGAACTCCAGGAAACTTGACTGGTCAGGTCCTGGGTTGTGCCATCCGAAAATGTTCCTGTAGCGCTGAATTGCTGGGTTGTCCCGGCAACAATTGTCGAACTGGAAGGAGTGATTGTTATCGAAACAAGCATGGGCGTGGTCGCAGGAACTGTCAAAGCAGTACTGCCCGATACATCACCCAATGTAGCTGAAATCGATGTTTGACCGACTGCAATTGCCGATACCATTCCATTTTGAGTTATTGTGGCAACAGAGATAAAAAACGAGGTCCAGGCTACTTGACCGGTCAGGTCCTGGGTTGTGCCATCCGAAAATGTTCCTGTGGCGATAAATTGCTGTGAAGCCCCGGCGGCAATGGCCGGATTAGAGGGGGTGATTGTTATTGATGCGAGTTTTTTTTGTTCCGAAGGACTGCTGCTGCTACTGCTTCCTCCTCCGCAACTACTCAGCCCGACCATAACCAGAAACAGCAGTATGTAAAAAAATGTCAGAAACAACCGAGAGTATATCTGTCTCATGTCATGACCCTCTTCTATCCTCATATCATACTCCTTTTTAGCTGGCTTGTGCTTGCCCAGTAATGGTTTGTTTTACTGCACAGCCGCTTTCTAACGCTCTCCATGACAAGCAGGATACGTGCGTTAAGGAAATTACTATGGAGTGTGCTTTCCACAAATCATGCCAAGACACTAATTCATAAAATGCAGTGATTATGGTGCGTTGAGTAAACATCACCTGAATCATGCTGTTCAAAAAGGAACACAGCTTAATCAGGAAACAGCTTTTGAGCAAGAATCAAAGGGGGGCGAGAGGCAGGCAAATATATATCGTGATGTTAATAATATGGCATCTTGCACAGCGCTGGAATTCAGCCTGTCAAGGTTTGGCGATAATTGAACTGAAACTGGAATTATTGAATGCTGCACGATCTGACTGTCGACAGGAAACTGGAACAGGTGGAAAAGGCACCACGTTTTGGTGGTAAGAAGGGGCTTTTGAGCGTGTCACGACAAACGAAGATGCCAGCCCGGGAGTTGGACCGGGCCCGGTCCAACTCCCGGCCGTTAATACCTCCCCGCCTACTTCCGCACAAAGATCTCCTTGGCCAGGTTGGAGTCGATTGCGAACTCCGAGTACCCTACACGGAAAATATAGGACGGGTAGGCCTGAGTAAGGACAATGCGGTTGCCGGGCAGAACACCCATCGCCATCAGCTTCTGCATCTTCTTGTTGTCATCGGTCTGGATATAGGCGATCTCTCCCTCCTGCCCCGATTTGAATTCGGTCAGCGGCACTACCCCCAAATCACCGTCGGCACGCGCCTGGTGGCAGCATTCTCCCGGGGGGATCGGCTTACCATGCGGGCAGGTTGTCGGATGATTTAGCATGGTGCAGATCTTGACATCCACCCCTTCGTTCAACAGGTGCTCAAACTGGCACGCCTTATAATCGCCATCCTCGCCCCGGATGTTGAGAACATCCATCATCAGTCGTTCCGCCAGACGATGGCGACGAATGGTCATACGACCTTCATTCCGCCCCTCCGGCCTGAAATAGACCATCCCCTGCCTGATTTCAACCAGTGCCCGCTCGGCAAGCTCCCGATAGGCGGGATCGTCAAGAGGAATTCCGGTGTTGTGGGGATCCAGCGCCGATAACTGCTTTTCTTCAACTGCGATCCACAACGCTTCAAGAATTTCTTCGGCATTATCGGACAGTTTCATTTGGTTTCTCCTTTGTTCTGATCATTAGTATTGAATATGGACCGGATTGTCTTGAAGAATCGAGGCTCTACCGGGTTCTTGTAGTTACAGCGCGGGCAATGGATCGAATGACAACCGCCGGGGCAGCCGCCGCACCCTTTCTTTCCTTCTTCCTCCGCAAACTCGTGCCCACAGAATCCGCACTTCATATATACCTACCCCCTTCGGCAACGCTCAGGGAACGTGCAGTTGGCTGAGCAGAGCCGAAGCCGGCGGAGTTCATGCCAGGATCCCGGTCAGTAACAGAAACTTATTTAACACATAGCCGCTGCCAAACGCCAGCAAGGTTACAAAAAGTCCGATCCCCCCCGCCACCGTCCAGCCGCGCTCCTTCTTCATGACCAGGAACTGGGCTACACAGGGGATAAAGAGCGTCAGCGTAACGGCGGCAACGGTTAACTGGCGGGCATCCAGCAGCCCTTGCGTTTGCAGGTCATACAGCCCTGCGGCGCCATAGTCACGCCGGAAAAAGCCGAAGATGAATGCCACCGCTGTTTCTTTGGGTAGACCGATGGAGGCCATAACCGGAGTCATGGCGTTTACAGCGGTGCCAAAAAAACCGGTTATCTTGCCAAGCCAGAGCAGCACCGAAGCGATCACAAACAGCGGCAGGATTTCAAGAAAATACCACTGCATGCGGGTATAGGTTTTGGTCAGAACATTGGAGAGCTGCGGAAGACGCATGGGAGGCAGCTCCATATAGAACATCGGCGCTTCGCCCGGCATAACCCGGGCAGCAAGAACTCCGACAAGTACAAAAATCAGCAGCAGACACACGCCCCAGACCGCCAGAGCTCCGGGCGCTTTGGAGAGCAGGGCGATAATGACGCCCAACTGCGCAGAGCAGGGGATAGCCAAGGCGAGAAGGAGTGTTGCGATAACGCGCTCCCGTACGGTTTCAAGCGTACGGGTAACCATGGTTGCCATTGTATCGCAGCCAAAACCCAATACCATCGGAATAACCGCCCGACCGGTCAAACCGAAGTGTTTGAACAACCGATCAACCAGCAATGCCAGGCGGGGAAAATAGCCGGTATCCTCAAGAAACGAGAAAAAGATAAAAAACGTCGCGACGATCGGCAGAATAATTCCGACAGCATACCGGATTCCGAGCGTGATGATGCCGTATTCACCCACAAACAGCTCCTGAATGATCTCCCAGGGGATGATTCTCTTAACGGCGATAACCATCCAGGGGTTGATCCGCTCGACGAAAATCTGTTTTTCAAGCAGATCAACCACCGTACCTGCACCGAATTCACCGACAAATTTGTAGAGCCCGAAATAAAGTACTATCAGCAGCATTGGAATACCGGTCAGCGGTTTTACCGACCAGTTCGAAAGACGTTCTGATGCGGTAATAACCCGTTTTTCAGGCGAAACAAATACGCCATCGATAATATGTTTTACGATGGAGTTCCGTTGCAGCGAAAGGTCGAGATGAAATGAGTCGCGGCGTTCAAATGCCTTCTCACGCACCTTTTCGGCCAGAACAGCGTACCCGTCGCCTTCCCGGTGCCGGACCATTTCAGTGATCTCTTCGTCCTGCTGCAGCAGCAAAACGGCCAATGAGCGGCGGGACAGCAGGTACTCTCCTTCCATCAACCCAACCACTTCGCTGATGTCACCCTCAAGAAGCCGGCTGTACGGAAATCGGCGCTCGATCCTCGGTTGCGTGATGTAGGAATCGATTGCGGCGCGGATCTCATCCAGACCCCGCTTTCTGGCGGTAGCGGCTCCGATTACCGGAATACCGAGCCGCTGCTGCAAAAGTTCCAGATCAATCGTAAGCCCCATCCTCTCGGCTTCATCCATGATATTGACGATCAGAATTACCGGCAGGTTGGCTTCAATCAACTGGATCGTCATTGCCAGCATCCGCTCAAGGTTGCGGGCATCCAGAACGTGCAGCACGACATCCGGCGATTCGTGCAGCAGAATCTCGCGGGCAACGCGCTCCTCTTCGGTAATGGTATGGATCGAGTACATGCCGGGAGTATCAATCACCTGCCAGCTCTTTCCCTGTATGACGGCATTTCCGCGGGAGACCTCGACTGACGTTCCCGGATAGTTTGAAACAGTTACATAGGCTCCGGTCAATGCATTAAACAGCACACTCTTACCGACATTCGGATTTCCGACCAGGGCGACCCGTAACTGTTTCTCACCATGAAGCGACGTATCCTGACTTTTTCCATCAACTGCCATATCTGGTATCCTTGCCTTGGTTTTGATAGTCATTTTCAATAAAACAGCAAAAAAAGAGAATTATCTACAATTGGCGCACAGGCCATATATCTCAAGTTTATGGTTCCTGATCTGGAAACCGTGTCGGTCGGCGATCTCATTCTGCAGCATTTCAATGGTTTCATTCTCGAATTCAACAATTGAATTGCATTTCGTACAGACCAGGTGGTCGTGATGTTCGCCCGCCACAACATGTTCATAGCGGGTCTGGCCGTCATGCAGCAGGATTTCGCGTGCCAGTCCAGCCTCGGCAAACAGCTTGAGTGTGCGATATACGGTGGCTTGTCCGATGTCCGGGGTGCTGGATTTTACTTTCAGGTAGAGCTCTTCGACACTGATATGTTGATGAGTGGAGAGGAAGATATCGAGGATGATATCACGCTGACGGGTAGAGCGAAGTCCTTTGGACAGCGCAAAATCGGTAAATATTTTTTTCTTCGCCAGAATCATTTTTCCTCCTTATTGAACATGAAGATCAATATAAAGAAACTGCAGAGGAGTGTCAACCATAATGTTGCGTTTAGAAAAGTTTGAGCGGCAGCCTGGATGTCTGCTGACAGAATCAGGCGTATATCGCATCAAGAGCATCAAAATCGAACGTATCTTCGGCAAGTTTTCGCACCAGGGCAAGTTTTTCTGTATCTTCCGCCGTCAACTTGGAAACGTCTTCGGTGATGATCCGGTACAACTCCGCCGTTGAATGTTTCCCGGTGCGCAAATAAGGGATATTGCTCCGGTCGAGAATCTGCTGGGTGATCGTACTGACCTGCATGACCCCTGGAATGAGAAGCCCCAGAATCCTGCTGCGGTAGGCCGGGATCTGATAGAGGTTGGCCATGGTTACCAGAAGTTCGTCGCGACTGCTGGTGACAATCAACAGTGTTGAATCCTTCAATATCTCCGCAACCCTCTGGGTCGAGGCGGCACCTATCTGGACGTGATTGATAATGCGCTGCGCATCGCGCTTATTGCCGTGCAGCGGCAACTCCAGCAGATTGGCGATACGCCGCAGGGTCGGGTTGGCAAGTACCGGGTGATAGTCAAACCCGGCCAGCACCTTGAACGGTTCCTCAGCAAAGCAGCGCCGCAGATAATCGAGGGAGGTATCACGCTTTTCGGGGATCAGCTTATTGGCGAGAATGGCGCGCACATCAACCCCCTCTTTTTGAAAAAGCGCAAGGTTCATATAGACCGAATCGACAACATTTCCCAACCCACCGCCGGTCACCATCAGTACGGGAGCATTCAGAAGCTTTGCAATACGGGCATTTGACAATCGTATTACCGAGCCGACACCAACGTGCCCCGCCCCTTCGATAATCAGATAATCACACTTTTTTTCAAGTTCGGAACATGCGTGGATGACGCGCTGCTGAAGATCATCGACAGAAATTTCACCATCAATCACCTGGCGGGTTGAACCGGGTCGCAGCACTACCGGCGACATCAAGCGAAGATCTTTTCCAAGGCCGAAAACCTGCGAAATAAGAGCCGCATCCTTATCAACCTCAATACCTCGCAGGAGCGTGGGTTTCGGGCCGACCGGCTTTATGTACCCGACCCGCTTGTATTTTTTGCGTGCCAGGTGCATCAAAAACAAACTGGTTGTTGTTTTGCCGGTATTCTGGCCTGTGGCCGATATAAAAATCTTTCTCGCCATGTTTTTTCTCAATCCATTATGAGATATCAAATTACCTGAGAAGCGAGCAGATATCGCCCCACCCAGTTTTTGGCGAACTGGTAGGCTGTCCGGCCGCAGCGTTTGCTCTTGTCATGCGACCACTGGATTGCATCACGCTCGATGTCGCTGCTCCAGGGGATCTGCACCTTGCGGAGACTGCACTCTTTTTCAACATTCAGGCGGACTGCATCCAAGTAGCGATCCTGAGAAAACGCATAGAACGCGACCCAGATGCCGAAACGATCGGAGAGAGAAACTTTTTCTTCCATCGCTTCGCTCTGCTGAAGCTCGCCTTTGACAAATTTACCGCCCAAGTGATCGGATTCATATTCCGGCAGAAGATGCCGACGGTTGGAAGTTACGTAAATCAGTACATTTTCGGGTGCCGAATAGACTGAGCCATCCAGAGCGCTTTTCAGCATTTTATAACTCAGCTCCCCGACTTCGAAGGTCAGGTCGTCACAGAGCAGGATAAATCGGTATGGCTGGTTCTCAACGGCGGTGAAAATCTCTGAAAGATAGATCAGGTCTTCCTTTTCCACCTGAATAAACCGTAACCCCTGCGGAGCAAATTCGTTCAACAGCGCCTTGACCAAGCACGACTTGCCGGAACCACGCGACCCCCACAGCAGTGCGTTATTAGCCGGCAGTCCGGCAAGAAACTGGCGGGTGTTGTTGATCATGATGTCTTTTTGTTCTTCTACACCGAGCAGTTCCTTCAACATGGTTGTATCGGTCACCCGAACAGGTTCAAGGTATCCCGAAAAGGAGTGACGGCGCCAGTTAGCAGCCGGGCAGTGTTGCCAGTCAATCGGAGCCACCGCTTTGGGGAGGAGCATTTCTACAGAACCCAGCACGCGTTCGAGCTGGGCGACAACTTCAGGTTTCAAGTTAAACATTGTTCCGTTCTCTCTTTTAGTAAGTTAGAAACTATTTTTACAGATTCTTGCAGGAAATATTTTCGTTAACGCAGTATCCTGTTTATGGGTTTGAAATAATTCATCAGCACTCAATGCTTGTCACCGGCAGCTAATTATCTGGGAAAAGGCCAAAATGCGGGTTTTCTGTATACGACATCGAGTTGTATACTGTCAAATCAAAAAGCCCGGTGCTTAATCTTTCTGTTGCTATTTGTTTTGCATTTTATATAAATAGGTACTGTCTTGCAATTCAGTGTCCCGGACTTTAGTGGAGATCCATGAGAATTATCGACTCGATCAGCCAGAACAAACAATTTATTTCGTTCGAATTTTTTCCGCCGAAAACGCGCGAGGATTGGCCCTCCTTTTTTCTGACCGTACAGCGACTTGCCCGACTGAAGCCGCTTTTTGCCTCTGTGACATATGGAGCCGGCGGAAGTACCAATGCCGATTCTCTTGAAATTGTTTCCCGCTTGCAAAATAACTATGGCCTTGAGACGATGGCGCACCTGACCTGTATCGGGTCAACACCTGACGAAATTTCTCTGTTTTTGAACGAACTGGCGGCCGCCGGTGTCGGAAATGTTCTGGCTTTGCGCGGCGACCTCCCTCTCGATGGATCGGTTAACGCTTCCATCCCCTCCCCCCTGCAGCATGCTTCTGATCTGGTCACCCTGATCCGTACCTCGTTTCCTGCGCTGGGGATCGGGGTTGCAGGATACCCTGAAGTACACCCCGAGGCCGCAAGCCCGCAGGCGGATCTCTCCTTTTTGAAACTGAAACTGGACAGTGGAGCAGACTTTGCCATAACACAGCTGTTCTTTGACAACAGCCTGTATCACGCCTTTGTAAAGCGGGCCCGTGAGGCGGGAATCACCAAGCCGATCATTCCCGGCATCCTGCCGGTCGTCAGCCTGAAGGTCATTAGAAGGATCGTATCTCTGTGTGGAGCATCTATTCCGGCAGAGTTTCTTGCCGAACTGGAAAAAGCGGATCAGGCGGGGGGGGCTGCAGCGGTGCAAAGAGTCGGCGTTGCCCATGCCCGGCGCCAGGCTCAGGAACTTCTCGAAGCCGGCGTTCCGGGGGTGCACATTTACACTCTCAACCGGGCCGAAGTTGTAGTAGATCTGGTGGAGGGGTTACTGCCGTAGAACCGCACATCTTGCGCCCCTGCTTCTTTCTTTTCCTGACTGCCGTGGCCGGTTCAACATTCTTTCGATGATATCCGCAGTCACGGGGGAGCCATCGCAGGGTCTGGACCAGTTCCGGCGTCAATTTTATACAACTGGGGTTGATCTCAAAACGACGATCAAAAATCTTGCACTCGCGACTGACCACGTCAAGAAAGCGGCAGGCGGTCAGGGTGTAGAAGATAGTTCCGCGTTCATTTTCGATCTTTTCAAAACAGCAGCGACCACATTGCAGGCAGCGGCTGTCCCATTCAGGATCTTCGGCAGGGTAGTCAGACATCGTTTATTTTTTACCCCTCTGGGTCCTGGATCGCATCATATCCCCCAGCGTTCCCATCCCCTTGGGCGCATCGTCTGCCTGCCGACGAAATTCAGTCATTGTTGCCTCTTCCTCTGCGGCAGCACGGGCCGGACCGGCCAGAGCGAGAGAGATGCGACGATTGCCGCGGTCGATGCTCTCAATCCTGATTTCGACCTGCTCCCCTTCCTTGACTACTTCACGGGGATGGTTAATCCGCTTGCCGGCGCCGAGTTTCGATATATGAAGCAGTCCATCCACACCGTCGCTTAAGGTGACAAATGCTCCGAATGTGTCCAGACGCGCAACCGTTCCGGTATGAAACGATCCTTCCTTGAACCTGTCAAGCACCTGCTCCCACGGATCAACCAGAGTATCCTTGAGGCTCAGGGAAATTCGATCCTTTTCCCTGTCGATTGATTTGACAACAACTTTCAGCTGCTGGCCGACGCTCAGTACATCGCGGACATCTTTTACCCGGCTCCAACCGAGCTCTGATATCGGGAGCAGCCCTTCCAGGCCGCCTATATCAACAAAGGCACCATAATCCTGCAATGAAATAACTGTTCCAGCCACCGTCATCCCTTCACTGATCCCCGCCTGGGCTTCCTCTTTCAGCCGTTGCTGTTCCTCTTCGAGCAGGGCGCGCCTTGATACGATGATGTTGCGGCCATTTTCTGCATATTCGCTGATCTGAAAAGTCAGGCGTGTGCCGATCAAAGCCTCGGGGTTCTCAACGCGCCGGAGCGCAATCTGTGAATACGGGCAGAACGCACGGGCTGTCCCCCCAAGCTTTATTTCATACCCACCCTTGATCTCTTTCTCCACCACTCCCTCTATCGGTACGCCTGCCTGCCAGGCCTGCTCCAGCTGGGTACTGCCCGATGCACTCCCTCCGATTTTGGTCGTAAAAAGCATCTCTCCATGGTTAGAAGAGAGGAAATAGGCGGTTATGGAATCACCTTCATTCACTGTAATGTTGCCGTCCAGATCCAGGAATTCCTTCCGTTCAATGACCCCCTCCCCTTTCTGGCCTGTATCCATGAAAATCCATTCCGCACCGATTTTCAGCACCTTACCGGTCAGCTTCTGCCCAGGTTCCAGCCAGCTTCTCCCCTGTGTGCCGCTCTTTTCAAACAGTTCGGCAAAGTTCCCATCCTCGGTTTCAACGGTTTCTTCAATGTTGCCATCTTCAAGATCATTCTTATCAATCATCTGCGTATCACTCCCCGAAAAACTGTATTCGCTTTATTGTATGTTAGAAACAGGTTCGACAGATTTTAAACATTCCGGGACTATACCATAACTGACTTGATAATCAATTGAGTATGTCACTGGCCGGCGTTTTCGCATTTCCGGCTCTCCTGGTTTCAATATTTTGATTTATAAATCTCCACCCCTTGAAAACCTGAGGCATTATGATTATGTTGACGCTATCACATTCCATCATTCTGAAGGAGACGCAACAGTTATGTCCAAAACCACCAAACAGTTTCAGACCGAAGTTCAGCAATTGCTCGATCTGGTAATCCACTCACTCTATTCAAACAAAGATATCTTTCTCCGCGAACTGATTTCAAACGCTTCCGATGCCATCGACAAAATACGCTTTGAATCTCATTCCGACGAATCACTTCTGGAAGGGAACAGCGACTGGAAGATCAAGCTGATTCCAAACAAGGATGCCGGTACTCTGGTTATCCGCGACAACGGTATCGGCATGAACATGGCCGAAGTTGAAGAAAACATCGGCACCATCGCCCGCTCCGGCACCAAGGCGTTCATGCAGTCGCTGAAAGAAAAAGCCGCCAGTAATAATCCCGAGCTGATCGGCCAGTTCGGCGTCGGATTCTATGCCTCATTCATGGTGGCAAACCGGGTAACAATGGAGACCCGCAAAGGCGGAGCGGTTACTGACGGCTGCCGCTGGGAATCAACCGGCGACGGCAGTTATACGGTCGAAGAGTGCACCAAAGAACTGCGCGGCACCGAAATAACCCTGCACCTGAAAGAAGAGTTCAAACAGTATCTGGACGAATGGAAGATCCGCTCGATCGTCAAGAAGTACTCCGACTACATCCAGTATCCGGTTGTCATGGATGTCACCCGCAGTGAAACGCCCAAAGGGGTGAATGGAGAAGAGATCGAGGGTGCCGGCACTATCGAAAAAACCGAAGAGCAGACCCTTAACTCGATGAAAGCCATCTGGACCCGCGCCAAGAGCGATGTCACCGAAGAGGAATACACCGAATTCTATAAACATGTTTCCCACGATTACGACGCGCCGTTCCGCACGATTCATTTTTCCGCCGAAGGGGCCAGCGAATTCAAGGCCCTGCTCTATCTGCCGGCCAAGAAGCCGTTCGACATGTTCATGAATGACCGCAAGAAGGGTCTTCAGCTGTACGTTCGCCGCGTTTTCATCAGCGACAAGTGCGAAGAGCTGATCCCGGACTACCTCCGTTTCGTCAAGGGGGTCGTCGATTCGTCCGATCTGCCGCTCAATGTTTCCCGTGAAGTCCTCCAGGAGGATGTCCAGATCAAGCGGATCCAGAAGAGTCTGGTCGGCAAGATTCTATCAACACTCTCAGAGGTTAAGGATCAAAACTTCGATGAATACGTTACCTTCTGGAAGGAATTTGGCCAAGTCATCAAGGAGGGTATGCACTTCGACTACGCCAACAAGGAGAAGCTGCAGGAACTGATCCTGTTTGAAAGCACCTCCACCGAAACCGGCTCCTTCGTTTCCTTGAAGGAGTACGCAGGCAGAATGCCGGAAGACCAGAAAGACATCTACTACATCACCGGCACCAGCCGTGAAACGCTTGAGCAGTCCCCTCACCTGGAGGCGTTCCGCGCCAAGGGATATGAAGTGCTCTTCCTGACCGATCCGGTCGATGAGTGGGTTGTCCAGTCGCTGACCGAATATAATGAGAAGCATCTCAAAGCGGTTGACCGCGGCGATATCAGCCTGGACAACGAAGAAGAGAAGAAGGAGAAGGAAAAGAAACGTGAAGAAGCCCAGAAGGAGTTCAGTGATCTTATCTCCCTGATGAGCGATCGCCTGAAAGATAAGGTCAAGGAGGTCCGTTTTTCCAACCGTCTGACCGACAGCGCCTGCTGCCTGGTGGCTGACGAATTCGGCATGAACGCCAACATGGAGCGCATCATGAAGGCGATGAACCAGGCTGTCCCGGAATCCAAACGGATACTGGAACTGAACCCTGACCATCCCATCCTGAAGGCGATGGCATCAATCCACCAGAAAGATGCCGCAGCAGCGGCACTGGCTGATTATGCCGACCTGCTCTACGATCAGGCGCTCCTGACCGAAGGTTCCACGATCAAGGATCCGCTCCGTTTTACGAAGCTGGTAAGTGATCTGATGGTAAAAGCCGCCCAGTAGTTTTTACTGGCAGACTTGTTAGAAACAGAACGGCCTCCGGAAAGGTATATTCCCGGAGGCCGTTCTGTTTGTTTCAGACTAAGAAATCCGCCGGCATCCCGGTCCGCTGAGACTGCTGCGCCCGGCGCTGCCGGTTTCTACCTGGATCTGCGTGCCGATGCGCTCTTTGAGTGCCGGGACATGGGAGATGATGCCGATCAGCTTGCCGTCCTGCTGCAGGCCTGAGAGGGTTTCGAGGGCGGTTTCGAGGGCATCCTCGTCGAGGGTGCCGAACCCTTCGTCCAGAAACAGGGAATCGACGCGCACGTTGCGGCTCGCCATGCTGGAAAGGCCGAGGGAGAGGGCAAGACTGGCGATGAAACTCTCGCCGCCTGACAGGTTCTTGGTTGAGCGGATTTCTCCGGCCTGGTAGTTGTCGATGACGTTCAGTTCCAGCGGTTCGGCCCCGTCGCGCACGAGGATATAGCGGTCGCTCATCTTCTGCAGCTGGCGGTTGGCGTGGGCGACCATCAGCTCGAACGTCAGCCCCTGGGCGAAATTGCGGAACTTCTTCCCGTCACCGGAACCGATCAAGCTGTGCAGCCGCTCCCACCGGTCACACTCCCCCTTCTGTATCTCGATCGCCTGAAGCCGGGACTGATGGCGCTGCTTCTGTTCGGCGTGCTGCTGCAGCCTTTGATCGAGCGCCCCAACTCCCTTCTGCAGCAGGCTCAGCTGCACGGTAACGGCGGCGTTCTCCTCACGAATCAGATCAAGCGGCTTGTCGGTCAGATTTTTATTCAACTCGCACCCCAAAGCCTCCGTACGATCCTGATGACGCGTCTGAAGCGCGGTCTCATCCCTGCGCAGAGTGTCTGCCATCTGCGTGAGTTCATCGAAACGCTCTTGCGGCAGGCACGCCAGCAAAAAGGCGGTTTCATCGGCAAAACCGGACTCAACCAAACGCAGGGAGAATGCCGCTTCCAGTTCGGAAAGCAGAAGACCTCTCTGAGCGATGGAGAGTGTCAGGCGTTCAATCTGCTGCTTCAGCCCGTCAAGCTCGGCGTGAAGGCGGTGCTGCTCCTGCAGCGCCGCTTCACGCCGCTCACCGGTATGTCGAAGCGCATCGGCCAGCCGTTTTTCCTCAACATCCGGGTTGCGCTCTCCATACTGTTCCAGACGTTGCTCGACCAGTCCATCCCGTTGGGCGCTTCTGTCCTGCAGCTGCACTTCCTTATCGTTACGCGTCTTTTCTGATTCTGCCAGCAGAGCCCGCAGTTTCTCCCGTTCAGTGGCAACATCTGCTCGTCCCTTTTCCAAACGCTCCCCGGCCTGAATCTGCCGTACATACGCATTGCGGCGATCGCTCAAGTCAGCCAGCAGCTCATCGGCCTTGTCCGGAACGATCTCCCGGCAGCCATACACGGCAACTGCGCCCAGGGCTTCGGCCAGCGCCCGATCAAGATCAGAGTGAAGAGCTGCGGATTCCCCCTCCAGACGAGTGAGCTCCGACAGCGTGTTTTGCTGCCCCAGCAGGGCGGTCAGTCGCGCCTTGTCATGCTCTGCGAGCTTGTCCTTGAGCGTGGCAAGCACTGCCTGCGCGTTGCGCTCTTCCTGCTCTTTCTGTTCTGCATTCTGAATGATGCCGCGCCGATTGGCCAACTCCCCCCGACACGCATCAGACTCGTGCCGGATGACCTCCGGCCACGCCCCTGCGTCGGCTGTCACATCCAACTCTGCAAAAGCGTCAGCGCAGAAGGTCTCATCTCTCAGCTGCCGCTCCTGAAGCTCGGCTTGATCGAGTCCGGTCTGTTGCAGATCTTTGGCAACAGCGACCAGTTCAAGCGTGATAGCGGCATGCCGCTCCCGCACCCTCTTAGCCTCGACGAGGGCCTGTTCCAGCTCCTTCTGAGCCTCGTCCGGCTGCGGGATATTCCCGGCTGCATAGGGATGCTCACCGGAGCCGCAGAGTGGACACGGTACGCCATCCACCAGCTGCTTTCGATCATCTTCCAGGCTGCGCACCCTGTTGAGTAACATGACAGTATCCTGCAAGTGACGGGCAACCTGTTCGCGCAGTTCACTCTCCCCGGCCAGCACCCCCTCCTGTTGAACCAATGCGTGCCGCCTCTGTTCAAGCTCTTCCCCCCGCAGCCCCAGACCTGTCCGTTTTGACCTGGCCTCTTCAATCCGTGTCACGATTTCCTGAATCACCCCGAGGCGATTCAGGCGGGCCGCGAGTGTTTCCAATTCTTCGCGCCACGCGGAAAGATCACGTCCCTGCAACAGGGATTCGCGGGCCGCCCGTACCATCATCAGCCGATTATCAGCTTCGGTGACGGCGTGCAGCGCCCCCTGCCACTCGACCTCAGCCCGGCTGTGCGTGAGCGTGGCGTTCTCGATCAGGGCGGCATGCTGCGCCAGCTTGGCCAGTGTATCGTGACGCTGTGTGTCAAGAGACTTGAGAGACTTCAGCTGCTGTTCGATCCCGGTCAGCGCCTCGGCCAATCCGGCGTCGGCCTGATGCCCGCCCAGAAAGGCCGCAATCTCACGCAACTCGCCCTCGCTCTCGATCATGCGCTGATCGCACTCCGTTATCGCCCGGGCAAAGTCGCCGTTCTGGCGCTCAGTTTTTTCGATATCGAGGCTCAAGCCCCGCAGCTGGGCTTGAGCCTCGCCGAGCTTAATGTCAAGCTCACGCGTAATCCGGATCAGCTCTGCCTCTTCGGCCTGCTCAACCCGTGCGCGTGTAAGCCCGGTTTCGGCCTGTTCCAGAGCATCAAAGGCGGCCTGCCAGCCAAGCTGCAGATGGGGGAGCCGTTCTGCAGCGGCCGCACGCTCGACCTGTTCCCTACCCTGCTGCGTTCGAATCGAAAGGAGATGGGCATGGTCGCCGCCAAGCGTCAGGGCGCGGCCTGCCAGCGCCAGTCGTTCAAGCCCCTGCGCAGCCGACCCCTTCCTCGTTTCAAAGGCACTCCGCTCCTGATCGAGTAGCAGGAGTTCACCCTCAAGAGCCCCAATCCGCTCCCGCCAGGACTGGGCTTCGCTGATAATCCGGGCCTCGGCGTTCAGGGTGCTTTCCGCCAGTTTAAGTTCAGACTTTTCAAGGAGCAGAGCCTCCTCTTCCGGAGGCGACAGCAGCTGGATGCCTTCGACCTCGGCACGCATCACCCCTAACCGTTTCCGCTCTTCCGAGGTGCGCTCATGAACCTTGATGGAAATCCGGCTGTAGATAGCGGTGCCGGTGATCTGCTCCAGAATCGGGGCGCGCTCGTCGGGTCGGGCCTGCAAAAAGGCGGCGAAGCCCCCCTGCGCCAGCAGCATCGAACGGGTGAAGCGATCGAAGTCCATGCCGGTGACATCCTCAACCTTGTCAGCCACGGCTCTCAGCTTTGATTCGAGGATCACCCCGCTTTCAGCCTCGACGATCTCATGCCGGGGCGACTGCAGTTGGCCATCAGCCAGCCTGCGCGAGCGGTGCTGGCTCCAGTGGCAGCGAAAGCGCCCCTTGGCCGTTTCAAACTCAACCTCGGCAAAGCATTCGCCGGTCTGCCGCGACATGATTTCGTTTTCGCTCTGGGTGATCCTGTTGAGGCGAGGGGTCTGGCCGTACAGGGCGAGGCAGATGGCGTCGAGGATGGTCGTCTTCCCCGCACCGGTCGGCCCGGTGATGGCAAAGATGCCGCTGGAGACATAGTCGGGGTGTTTGAAATCGATATCCCACACGCCGGCCAGGGAATTCAGATTCTTGAAACTGAGGCGAAGGACTTTCATGGTTCCCCCAGGGTGGCATCTTCGTGCAGTGCCGCAACAGTCTCGCGAAAGGCCGCGACCAGTTCATCCTGCTGTTCCTGCGGCACGTCATGGGCTGCGAGGCAGCGGGCGAATACTTCATCAACGGTGAGATCATCCAGGGTCTCTTCCGTCGCCATCCGGCTCAAAGTCCGCTCCACCAGGCGCATGTTCTTTGCCCGCAGGATTTCCAGAGACGTTCCATCGACCAGTTCGCGCAACCGTTCCTGCAGATCGCCTATGACATCGTCTCCTTCGTAGATCACCTCCAGCCACACCGGAGAGGCATCCCTTTTCAGTTCTGCAATCCGCTCTGTGATGCGCCCCCAGCCGCCGCGCACCGTTGCCAGCAGCTGAAAACCTGGTACGGGTATTTCCTGTACCGTAACGCCGTCGGGGTCTATATTCACCGCTACCACAATCTTGCGTTGCCCGGCCTCGCCGAAGCTCATCGGGAGGGGAGCCCCCGAATAGCGGCGGACATCCGAGCCGCTTACCCGCTGCGCCACATGCAGATGCCCGAGGGCCAGGTAATTGAAACAATCGGGAAAGATGTCGGCACGAACTTGACCAAGGGTACCCACATACAGCTCCCGCACTCCGTCCCCCTCAACGGTCTGGCCGCCGCTGGTAAACAGGTGTCCCATCGCAACAATGGGGAGATTCAATCCCAGTTCGGCACGTTTGGCAACAGCCGCTTCGCCCACCAGTCGGTAGTGGTCGCGGATACCCTCCACAAGTTTGCGCCCCTTGTCCTCAAAGGTCTCGCCGGCCTCTGCGCGGCGGATATCTCGGTCGCGCAGATAGGGGACGGCGCAGACGATCAGCTCCGCTTTGCCGTCGGCATCGTTCAGCACCACCAGCTCGTCTTCCGCCGCCTCGGCCATACAGCCGACCACGTGAACGTCGAGGAAACGCAGCACCTCGCGGGGGGCATTGAGGAGAGAGGGAGAATCGTGGTTGCCCGCCGTGACCACCACATGGCGGCACCCCGCGACCGACACGCGGCAGAGAAAGCGGTAGTAGAGCTCCAGCGCCCGATTGCTCGGTGTGCCGTTATCGAATACATCACCCGCCACCAGCAGCACCTCGACACTCTCAGCCTCAACGCAGCCGATCAGCCAGTTGAGAAACTGCTCGAATTCCTCGTAGCGTTTGCGCCCATACAGTGCCCGCCCAATGTGCCAATCCGATGTATGCAGTATTTTCATCACGAGCCTGTTCCTTTGTTTCGCCCACCCTGTCAACATCCAGGAAAGAGAAAGCCCGCATTTTGCGGGCTTTCAACAAAATATTCTTGAATATCCTTCAAGAATAACCACCAATCCGGATTTGATTTGTATATCACGAAAATCTCGACAGGAAAAGCTGATTGAGGCGGGTTGGAAACTGCTCTAAATAACTGATGGTGGAGACGAAGCGAGCCAACGACGATAGCACCCGTCAAAAGTTTACGACAAAACGTTCGAATTCAGCCGGGAGCAGCGGTTCACTTATCACATATCCCTGCAGATGATCACACCCGCTCTGCTGGATGACCGATAATTGCTCCTTCGTTTCAACCCCGTTTGCGACCACTTCCATCTTCAGATTGTGTGACATGGCGACGACGGCATTGACCACAGCCAGATCATCGGGTTCGGACAACATATTCGATATAAAACTCTTATCGATCTTCACTCTGTGAGTGTGCATTTTTTTTATCCAGTGTAACGAGGATAACCCACAGCCGAAATTATCTATAGCGAGGGTAACACCCATTTCAGTTAATGCCTGCATGCTGCGGAGAGAAAAATCAATATCATCCATGATGGTCTTTTCCGTGACATCAAACTCCAGATGGTGTGGCTTCAGACCCGTTTCCGCAAGTATCCGGGCAGTCTTTTCGATGAGATTCGGCTGATGGAACTGGCGGTTTGAGAGATTTACGGAAACGCTTAACGGATAGCCTTTCTTGTTCCATGCCTGCGCCTGATCGCAGGCATGGTGGATTACCCACTCACCGATGGGCACAATGAATCCGCTATCTTCCGCGATCGCAAGGAATTCATCAGGGACAAGCAGTCCCTGTTCAGGATGCCGCCACCTCAGGAGTGCTTCCGCTCCGATGATGGCACGCGTATCGCTGCACACCAGGGGTTGGAACAGAAGATCCAGTTCGTCCCTCCCCACGGCCTGGCGCAGGAAGCCCTCCATCTTCTGGCGTTTTATGGTACGCGCGTTGATCTCGGCGTTATAAAACTGATACGAATTCCTGCCGGTGGCTTTTGCATCGTACATGGCAATATCCGCTTTTTTCATCAGTTCTTCACCGCTGTCGCCATCATCGGGAAACATGCAGACCCCGATACTGGTAGTAGAGTCTACCGCAACATCATCCAGCATAAACGGTGTTTCGAAGACTCCGAGGATCTTTTTCAGCACGATGCCCACATCATCCGTCTGGCTGAGATCCGGCATCATCACGATGAATTCATCCCCACCGAGGCGGGCCACGGTGTCTGACTCGCGGATGCAGGCTCTGAGCCTCTGGGCAACTTCCTGCAGCAGGCGATCCCCGCAACTGTGCCCCAATGTGTCGTTGATTAGCTTGAAGCCGTCGAGATCCAGAAACAACAGGGCTAGCTTCGTCCCGTTGCGGCGCGCCTGGGCCAGTTCCAGGGAAATAAAGTCCATGAAAAGATGACGGTTTGGCAAATCGGTCAGGGTGTCGTGATGCGCCTGGTGTTTGATGATCTCTTCCATCTTTCTGCGCTCTGTCACGTCGCGGGCAATTACGGAATTGCCGATTGTTTTTCCGTTCGCATTCAGTAACGGCGATGTTGTAATCGATACATAGATCTGTGTGCCATCTTTTCTGATGCGAGTTGTTTCAAAATGCTGGATCTGTTCCCCTTTCAGAATCTTCTGCAAGATCTGGGCTCTTTCGCCGTAACGATAAGCCGGTATTAAGGTGAAGATATGACTGCCGATGATTTCACTGGCAGTATAACCGAAAATATTCTCCGCTCCCCTGTTCCAGCTCGTAATAACATCGTCCAGAGATATACTGAAAATCGCATCATTCGATGATTCCACAATCATTGCCAGTCGGTCCCGCTCTTCTTCCATCTGCCTCCGTTCGGTTACATCATGAGATGTGCCGATCACCAACACGGGTTTGCCGGCGTCATCAAGAGTCACTTCTCCATTGCAGTAGATTGTTCGGATTGAGCCATCCGGACGAACGATGCTGCTGTAATGGCTGATAAAAGGCTGGCGGTTCTTCACTGAATTCCGTATGACTCTTTTCACTTCTTCACGGGCTTCCGGTTGGATCCTCTTCATAAATTCTTTGAAGGAGGCCGGGGTTGTTTCCGGCTCAATGCCGAAAATATGATACAGCTCATCCGACCAGATCATTTTGTCGCTGACGATATCCCATTCCCAGCTGCCGAGATGGGCAATTTTCTGCGCCCTCGCAAGTTGCTGTTCGCTCGTGCGTATTTGCCGCTCCTGCTCGCTGACCAGTCGCTTCAGGCTGAGTTCATCTATGGTATTATTGAGCACGTTAACGAAATACTCATTGATGACGGGTTTCGTCACGAAATGACGGATGCCGA
>VFJM01000384.1 GCA_009886055.1 Geobacter sp.
CCAGTGCCGCCAGAATCGCGGCAAAGCGCCCCGCACCGATCAGCCGGCAAAACAGATAGGTGCCCGCACCGGCAAAGAACAGGTGAAATACGATGAACCAGGCGATATTCACCGGGAGCGGAATCAGCCAGAACAACAGGCTCCGATAGAGCAGAAATTGCATGGAAAGGGTGCCGCCGCCTTCAGTTCCACCGCCATTAGTATACAAATCCCAGCCAGCATTCAGATTAATACGAAAAAGATCCAAAAAACTGGTCGTACTGAAATGCTTAATATTCCAGATGAATTCGTTGGTGATATCAGGGGCCCTGATGATCAGATCGGTGAACAGGATGCGCTGAAACATCAGCAGCATTACACCAGCCAACGCCAGGAGGGCCAGAAGGTCTTTTCTTCGCTCGGTCATGCGTTATTTCCCTCGTTATGTGAGCCTGCGGTATTCTGGTATAAAACATCAAGTCTGGCCGCATACGTTTTCCAGTCAAATGTATCCAGCAGATAGCTGCGCCCCGCCGCACCGAGCGTTCGTGCTGAATCATGGTCACGCAGCAGCCTGACCGCATGGTCAGGCATTTCCTGCCAGTTGTCCGGGTCACAGAGTACGCCCGAAACGCCGGGCTTGACGTATTCCGCCAACTGTCCCACGCTGTCGGCAACCACCGGCACCCCGGCCCGCAGAATTTCCGTCAGCTTGGCCGGGCACTTGGAACGGTTGATCAGCGTATCGCTGAACGGGTAAAGGGCCACATCCGCAGCAGCCAGATATGACGGGATCTCTGCCGGTTGAAGCCACCCCGCCATCGCGAGAGAGCTGCCAAACCCCCCTGTACGGCAATATTCCACCAGCAACGACTCTTCGCCGTTGCGCCCCTTGCCGACCACGAGAAAGCGCACTTCCGGAACCTGGCGCCAGATTTCGGCACATACGAAATGGAGCTTATCCTGGCTGAACTCGAAAAAACGGGTATAGAGCAGAACGACCGGAGAGGCGGCAGGGATGCCGAGCCTGTGCCGAACCGCCGTGCCGTCTCCGGCCGGAGCGTCGTCAACACAATTGGGCAGGTAGAGTACCTGTTCCGGAGTAACCCCCATGCCCCACACCTTGGTCTGCAGGGTGCGGCTTGCCACCGTCACACCATCTGTACGCGACAAAAGCCAATCCTCCTGCAATCGGAAGACAAACCGTTCAGCGGCAGAATAGGGATGGAGTTCATTCATCCCCCCCTTCCCCTCCCAGTCATCACTGTCAACCAGGAGAGGCGGCAGTCTCACCCCCATGCGCTTCAGGGAAATGTGCAGCATGGCGGCAAAGCCGCCGTACCCCTTCGGCTTGAAGAGGTGAACGATATCGGGTCGTGCATTCATGCTGGCTTGAAACATCCGCCATGAAAGAAGTAATGCACACAGCATTTTGTTCTGCGTCCCCAACCGGATATTGCGGATGGTAACATCGCGAACCGTCTCCA
>VFJM01000301.1 GCA_009886055.1 Geobacter sp.
CGATTGTCCTACGTTCGAAAAGGATGTGCGCGACTGGTGCTCACGTGCCAAAAAGACCCTTTTATGGATCAGGGATGAGGGGGCGGCAAAGAAGGTGCAGATTCAGTTCTGATCTGTCCGTGTTTTTTTTTGTCGAGGATGCGGGGGGATGTTGTCAAGAGCCGCAGGGTAGAATGCGCCTGGGGAGAAAGTCCGGAACGTTCAGATCGTTGCGCCGGCCGCCAGCATCTCGGCGGCGTGTTTCAGGGCGGAATCGGTGACAGTGGCGCCGGCCAGCATGCGGGCCACCTCGCGGGTACGTTCATCCTTGCCTAGTTCGAGGACCCGGGTGGTTGTCCGTCTGTCCGTGATCAGCTTCTCCACCCGCAGCTGTTGATCGGCAAAGACCGCCACTTGGGGCAGATGGGTGATGCAGAGAACCTGCTGACGGGCCGCAACGTTTTTCAGTTTTCTCCCGACCAATTCGGAGGTCGCTCCGCCGATGCCGGTATCAACCTCGTCGAATACCAGGGTCGGGACGTCGCTGTCCGGCAACACCTGCTTGATAGCCAACATCAGTCGTGACAGTTCGCCGCCGGAAGCGATCCTGGCCATCGGGCGCGGGATTTCACCCGGATTGGGGGAAAAGAGAAACTCGACCCGTTCAAAGCCGCTTGAACGGGGTTCCATCAGCTGCTCCAGCGTCGGTTCGATGACGGCGCCCTTCATGGCCAGCTGGTGTGCTTCACTCTCCAACGCATGTTTAAGTTTTTTTGCGGCTTGAATTCGGGCAGCCGTAAGTTCCCCACCCGCCTGTTTCAGCTCCTCTTCCAGATCGTCCCGCTCGGTTTCCAGAGCATGTCTGCTCTGCTCTCTGCCGTGCAATTGATCCAGTTCTGCGTCGATTCCCCCCTTGTAAACCAGTACCTCTTCCACCGTCGGTGCATATTTTTTTTTCAATCTGCCGAGCTGATCGAGCCTGTCGTCGATCTGCTGCAGCGCAGCGGGGTCGGACTCGATGCGAGAGGCGTAGTCACGCAGGGTTATAGCGGCGTCCTCCAACTGCAGATAGGCGCCCTCGATCGAAGCGGCCGTACCCTGCAGCGAGTGGTCAATGGCCGATAATTCAGCAATCGAGCCGGAGATGCGCTTGAGCTGTCCCAACAGGGCTCCGTCACCGCCGTAGAGTCGATCAAATGCCTCGCTGCTGACACCCCCCAATTTCTCGGCGCTTGCCAGAAGCAGACGCTGCTCTTCAAGCTGTTCCTCTTCACCCGGTCTGAGCGCGGCTTTTGCAATCTCTTCCGACTGGTATGACAGCAGATCGAGACGCCTTTCGGCCTCGCGTTCGGCACGTTCGAGGCCGGCAAGGGTATCGCGTACGGAAGCAAGTCGGCCGAACAGAGCTGAGAACTTCTGCCGGAGGTTCCCGATCCCTGCAAACGCATCCAGCAGACGAAGGTGATTTTCCGGTTTGAGCAGGGTTTGGGAATCGTGCTGCCCGTAGATATTGATCAGGCGCGGGGCGATGTCAACCAGGAGGGCCAGAGTGGCCATGCCGCCGTTGATGAAGATCCTGTTTCTGCCGCTCCGTGACAGCGAGCGTTTGATCAGCAGTTCATCGGCAGCATCAAACCCCGCCTCCGACAGCTGCAGCTTGATTTCCGGCAGGGCAGAAATATCAAACAGCGCTTCGACGACCGCTTCCTCTTCGCCGGAGCGGATCAGGTCGCTGGAAGCGCGATTGCCCATGATCAGCCCGACCGCATCGATGATGATCGATTTGCCGGCTCCGGTCTCGCCGGTCAGCACGGTCAGCCCCGGTTTGAACGCGATCTGCAGGGTGTCGATGATAGCGACGTTTTTGATGGTCAGGTCGGTTAACATGCGGTGTCAGCGCTCTCCCCACTTCAGTTTGGTCCGTAGAATTTCGAAATAATCACGGCTGCGCGACATGACCAGTGAGGTCGTCTTCAGCGCCTTGCGTACCTCGACCGAGTCACCTTCCCGCAGCTCGAAACCAACCTGGCCGTCCAGCGTCAGGTACACTTTATCATCAAATGAGGAGGCGACGGTAATTGAGATGATTGATTCATCCGTGACGACAATCGGGCGGTTGGTCAGTGTGTGCGGGCAGATCGGGGTGATTACGATGCAGCTCATCAGCGGGTGGATAATCGGACCGCCGGCGGAGAGGGAATAGCCGGTGGAGCCGGTCGGCGTGGATACGATCAGCCCGTCAGCCTTGTAGGTGGTCAGGAAATGGCGGTTGACCCTGGTCTCCAGATCCACGATCCGGGCCAGCGCACCCTTGTTGATAACCACGTCATTCAGGACATGGCATTTTTTGATTTCCTGACCTTCCCGATGGAGGGTCACGTCCAGCATCATCCGTTCCGAGACGCGCGGGTTCCCCTCCAGGCATTTCTCCAGGCGAGGATAAAGTTCCTCAACGGTGATCTCCGTCAGAAAACCGAGGCTTCCGAGGTTGACCCCAAGGATCGGTACCTCCTTGCCGCTGAAGAGCCGGGCCACCGAGATCAGTGTGCCGTCTCCCCCCAGCACCACCACCAGTTCGGCCTGCTCACGAATCTCTTTCTCCGTCAGCGCTTTCGGGTAGCCGAGCTCGCGCGTCAGCTGCTCCTCGACCATCGGGGTGCAGCCGCGCTCCTCCAGCCAGTTGATCAGGTCGCTCGCGACTCCGAGACAGCGGGGGTCATGGACCTTGGCGAATATGGCGACGTTCTGGATCTGCTGCATGGTTCATTCCTGTCTCCTTCGGTTGTTGGCTAAGGAGTTACGCCCATTTCACCGCTGGTTTACGGTGATGCTGCACACAGTCACGCAGGTAGCTGTTGATAAGATTTTGATAAGGGATGCCGAGCTCCATAGCCAGGTTCTTGAAATAAAACAATGCATCCTCATCAATTTTTATTTTTACCTCTTTCTTCAGAAGTTTGGTATATGGGTTTGGTTTTGAATCGGAAAAATCGTATTCTGCTTTCATGGTTTGAACCTCCGATACATTTGTGCCTCATGACGAGTTGATTTTCGTGCCGAGATTATTCTGACAACGCGGTCATCTTCCTGGTAACAGTGGCAGACCAACAGCAAACGCGGCCTGAAGCTCATGCCGAGCAGTAAAAAACGCTCTTCATGTTCCGAGTTATTATCATCTGCGATCAAACGCGCATGTTCATCGTAAAAGACGTTCTTTGCTTCAGCAAAAGAGATACCGTGCTTTTCGAGGTTGATTTTAGCTTTTTCTTCATCCCAGACAAATGAAAGCATCTTTTCCACCCATTACCTCAGTTTCCTGATCTTGTCCAGACTCTCTTCCAGTACCAGTTTCTTGCCGTTTACATCCGCCAGCTTCTGGCGCTCCTTGGCGACAATTTCGGCCGGAGCGCGATCCACAAAGGCGGGGCTCTCCAGCTTTTTGGAGAACATCTCTATCTCCTTGTCGATCTTGCCGATCTCCTTCAGCAGGCGTTCCTCCTCGGCGGCCACGTCAACGAGCCCCTTGAGCGGCACATATATCTGCACGTCACCTGCCACCTGTATCGAGGCATCCTCCGGTTTTTCGATACAAAAGCCGATGGCAAGGTCTGATACCCTGGCCAGGCTGATGATGGCGCTTTCGTTGTGCTTCATCAGGCTCCGGGTGGCTTCGCTGTCGCAGGAGAGGATCACGGCGATCTGTTTCGATGGAGGCACCTCCATCTCGCCGCGGATGTTTCGGATGCCGCCTATGACCGCCATGACCCGTTCCATGTCGACGGCGTCCTCGGGGAAGCTTAGCTCCGCCAGCGGGGCGGGGTAGGGGGCCTGCATGATGGTTGGGGTCGCTTTTGTCCCCGGCAGCGCCTGCCAGATCTCTTCGGTGATGAAGGGCATGAACGGGTGCAGCAGGCGGAGCAGGTTCTCCAGCGTGTACCAGAGAACATACTGAACGGCCTGCTTGCGCTCCGGCGTGCCGTTGTAGATGTCCTGTTTGGACAGCTCCAGATACCAGTCGCAGAATTCGCTCCAGGTGAACTGGTAGAGCGCCATGGCGCTTTCGTTATAGCGATAGCCGGTCAGGGTCTCATCCACAATCCGGGCGGTCTCGTTCAGGCGGTGCAGGATCCACTTGTCACCCTGGGAAAGCTCCATGTGGTCAAGACTGAGACCTTCGGGATCGAAGCCCTCCAGGTTCATCAGGGTGAAGCGGGCTGCGTTCCAGACCTTGTTGCAGAAGTTGCGGTAGCCGGCGATGCGCTCTTCGGCCAGTTTGATGTCGCGCCCCTGGGCGGCAAAGGCGGCCAGCGTGAAGCGGAACGCGTCGGTGCCGTACTGGTCGATGACCGTCAGCGGGTCGATCACGTTCCCTTTCGATTTGGACATCTTGTGCCCCTGGGCGTCGCGCACCAGGGCGTGGATGTAGACGTCCGTGAAGGGGACTTCATCCATGAAGTGCAGCCCCATCATCATCATGCGGGCCACCCAGAAGAAGAGGATATCGAAGCCCGTCACAAGGCAGGCTGTGGGGTAGAAGGTCTTCAACTCGGCGGTCTGTTCCGGCCAGCCCATGGTGGAGAAGGGCCACAGGGCCGAGGAAAACCAGGTGTCCAGCACATCGGTTTCCTGGCGGAGTTCGTCGCTGCCGCATTTCGCGCATTTTGACGGATCATCCATGGATACGGTGATCTCGCCGCAGTGGTCACAGAACCAGGCCGGGATACGGTGTCCCCACCAGAGCTGGCGCGAGATGCACCAGTCGCGGATGTTTTCCATCCAGTCGAGATACACCTTGTTCCAGCGCTCCGGCACAAAC
>VFJM01000249.1 GCA_009886055.1 Geobacter sp.
ATCTGCACCTTCTTTGCCGCCCCCTCATCCCTGATCCATAAAAGGGTCTTTTTGGCACGTGAGCACCAGTCGCGCACATCCTTTTCGAACGTAGGACAATCGGCGACAACTTCAAGGACATCGCCCGGTTTCATCTTGACCGACATGACGGTGATTTTGAGTGTCGGTTGAGGGCATTTGAGACCCCGTGCGTCGAGTACTGAAACAGCCATAACGAATCTCCCTTAGTTGTTTATGCTATACACGGCAGTATTAAATGTTTTAACAGGTTTATTCCATGGCTTTTTGATCGTGGCACTCAGAGGGCATCACTGCGTGCTTCCTGTTCCTCTGAACAATTTTCCGGTGTCAACAGAAGCGGACCCAGGGAACGGACAGATTCAACCATCTCGGTGATGACACGGGAAAACTTCTCCCCTTCTCCTGCGGAGACATAATCGAACCGGCAGCGCTCTTTTTCGACCCCCAACTGTTCAAGCATCAGGTTCAACATGCTGTGCCGCTGCAGGGCGCGGCTGTTCCCCTCCTTGTAGTGACAGTCTCCGGGGTGGCAGGCCAGGATAATAACACCATCGGCACCTTTTACAAGTGCGGAAAGGATGAACTGCGGATCGACCCTGCCGCTGCACATGACCCGGATGATCTGGACATTGGGTGGATACGGTTTCTGCATCCCGCCCGCCCTGTCTGCGCCGGCATAGGAGCACCAGAAGCAGAGGAATCCGATGATTTTAGGCTCAAAGCCTGCGTCTGCCGTCACTTCAGGACTCCTTCTATCTCGGCCATGATCTGCTCATTGGTAAAGTGGTGACCGGCAATAGCACCTGCCGGACAGGCAGTCACGCAGGTGCCGCATCCATGGCAGAGCACGGCGTTGATGCTGGAAGCATTTTGCTCCGTGTCGAACGAAATGGCACGGTACGGACAGACCGACATGCAGAGACGGCATCCGGCGCAATGAGTCTCGTCAACCTCGGCGCTGATCGGCTCAATCTCGATCGTGCGCCCCGCCTGAAGCCCGGCCAGGGTGTGGCCGACGCCGGCCATCCCTTCCAGCATCGCCGACCTGATATCCATCGGTTCCCGGCAGGAACCGGCCAGATAGACCCCCTTGATGCTGCTCTGGGCAGCATCGGTTCGTCCATGCAGCTCCCGAAAGAACCCGAATGAATCGCGCCCGACATCCAGCAGGGCCGAAAGCGCGCCAGCCCCCTCCGCTGGAATCACGGCCGGGCAGAGGACCACCATATCCGCAGGGGAAACCTCCCCTTTGGCGCTCACCTGGAGCCTGCCGTTGCCATCTCGTGTGACCGCAAGATCCGTGATGCCGTCGTACCGTTTCAGACAGGAGTTCTTGTTCTTCACTGCATGACGGAAGAGGGTGTGCGCCTCTTTGCCCGGCATGACCAGTTCACGATGATAATGGGTGATGGTGGTCTCCGGGTGTTTGGCAGTGATCATGTGGTTGAACTTGAAGGCGTACTGGCAGCAGATGCCGGAGCAGTACGGCTTATGATCTTCATCCAGGCTTCCGACACAATGGATGATAGCCACCGATGACGGGACTCTACCATCTGCCATCATGATCTTCCCGCCGGTCGGTCCGGTGGAAGAGAGCATCCTCTCGAACTGCAGGGCATCACAGACATCCGGCAACTCTCCCATCCCCATACCGGCCACTTGGGAGGCATCATACAGCCCGGCGCCGGTAGCCAGAATGATGGAGCCGATCATGCGCTCGACAACCGCTTCCACCTCTTCCAGGTTGACGACATCTTCGCCCATCGGGCAGGCGTCCTTGCAGGCGCGGCACTCCTCGCCCCTGGAGCGGACACAGACCTCCTCCATCAGGAACGGAGCGTTCGGCAGGACACCCGCAAAGGCGAAATCGATCGCCGTGCGCTCGCCGGCGCTGCTGTTGAATTCATTCGCAGTCGTTGCGGGGCAGGCCTCCACGCACTCGCCGCAGCCGATGCACGCGTGGAGCGAAACGTGGCGTGGCTTCCGTCTTATTTTCGCAATGAAATTGCCGTAGGAACCGGTCACCTCTACCAGCTCCGACATGGTCATCAGCTCGATATTCCCGGCGCAGTCGCCGTGGAGCAGATCACCCATCAGCGGTTCCAGCATGCAGGGGGCGCACTCCAGGGCCGGGAAGAGCTCGTCGAAACGGACCGGCAATCCACCGATAAACGGTGTCCGCTCCACCAGCACGACCGAACGCCCCGCTTCGGCCAGCGACAGGGCCGCTTTCATACCGGCCGGACCGGCACCGATCACGAGTACATCGGGACAGACCTCCAGTTGTTTCTTTTCCAGCGACTGCTGCAGCCGCACCCGGAATACCGCCCCCCGGATGGCCCGTATGGCCTTTTCGGTCGCAACTGCCGGATCTTCCATCACCCAGGCGATCTGCTCGCGGATGTTGACCATCTGCATCAGGTAGGGGTTCATCCCCGCATTGGTCATGCAGCGGCGGAAGGTGTCCTCGTGGTCGCGGGGTGAGCAGGCAACCACGACAACCCGGTCCGGCCGCTCCGATTTCAGGCTCTCCTCGAACTGCAGCGTGCCATCTTCCGAACAGATAAAATCCGCGGTTTTAACATACGGCTGGTCAGGGAAGGATCTGGCAGCTTCGGTCACCGCATCGGAGCTGATCTTTTCGGCGATGTTGCTGCCGCAGTTACAGAAATAGATTCCTATCTTCACACCGCCCCCTCCCATTCCATGATTTCCGCAACGATCC
>VFJM01000307.1 GCA_009886055.1 Geobacter sp.
CGGCTGGAGAGCGAAGGCCGCATCCTGACCAAAAACTGGGAGTTGTACGACGCCCAGCACGTTGTTTTCCAGCCCAAGCAGATGACCGTGCAGCAACTTTACGAAGGCCACGAAAAAGCCTGGAAATACACCTATTCGGTTTCATCCATGACCCAACGCTTCCTCGGTTCGCGCATCCAAATCCCGGTCTGGTGGATTACGAATGTCGGTTATCGCTTCTATGCCCATCATCTCAAAGATTTTTATAATTGCGATACGATGATGGTAAATGGTAATTAGTAATTAGTAATTAGTAATTACTTTAGTTTCCGGTAAGTTAGATCGTCCCCTCGGTGGTTATCGAGGGGCAGAACCTTAAAAAATACTCCGAAATGCTCGTTTTCAGGCTGGCGAAGCTGCCAAAATAGGTTTTTGCCTACGATGAGCCTGGATTCCTTTTGGCAGGTGACCAAAAACCGAGGCCTTTTTCCGAATTTGCCCGGGCAAGGGGTTGGGCAAGTTTGGGAAATGTGCCAGTGCCAGCAGGTGGCGCAGCCGTCCAGGTGTTCGTTTTGGATTGCGATCCCAAAAACCGGTTGGCACTGGAGGCAAGGTGGCGGCGAGATAGGTCAAGATGGAACCTGCCAACAAGGATAGTTCCGGCAGTCGCTGACAACTTTCAGGAGCAGAGACAAACTGACGATCTGCTCCGACCATGTGCTTGGCCGCCAGAGGCGCCTGTTCAATCGGCCAACGGTCACGGTAGGAATTCCGCAGGGCATCGCCGCTCAGATTCAAAGGGCAAGCCAGGAGCAGGGGTTCTTCAAAGCGCGGATCGTAAATCGCGACGACATGGAAAACCGAATTGTCTGGGCCGGATTTACACTCCGGCAGAACAAGATTATCCCAGCATTCAACTCGAATTTCCAATCCCTGGGCGCTCCAAATTTCAGTCCGATCCGGAGAAGTGGCCGGGATCTGTTTGTCTCCGTAGGTTCGTGCCAATGGGCGAACCAGTTCCCCATATTCGGTTGGGCGTCCCAAAGGATTGGGAACCAGGACGTTACGCCGGGCGGTGAAGTTCTTGGCCAGTCGCACGACATAACGTTCGATCTCAGCGTCAAAAAGCTGTTGGAGATGAAAACCAGCGTCGAAAACAGCCAATTCATCTTCTTCCAGCCCATCGGCGACCCGCTTGAGCAGATTGGCGACGAGTTGTTTCTCGCCAGCCTCCTGCAAATCAGTACGCACGATGTCGGTCAAGACGACAAAACGCTGTTCCCCAACACTGCCTACCCTACCAATCAACCCAAAGGGCACTGCGGGGAGGGCCCTGTCGGCTTCCGCATCATAGTGCTTACTCTCCAATCCAGAGAGCGTCGGACGCCAGAAGGCCGTAATATCTACCGCTTTTACGCGGTAGCCAGCGTAGCGATGTTCTTGCCACTCGCCTTGTTCTTTCACATGCTCTGACCAACCCAACAGCAAGGTCTCGATGTCCCACTGACCATATCGAAAACCAGCCCAAGACCGCCGTACTTCATCGTCGGGCAAACCCATTGTATGGAGAGCAGGGAAAAGGGCACCGCGGCTGTCATGCAACCTGCCGCTCATGAGCATCCAGAAAAATTGGTAAAGGGCTGAGTTTGTCCCGATTGGCAAATCTTTCACAAGGTTTGCCAGGGTCTGTGAGGTAATATCTACATGGTTCATGGTTTCATCTCCGGTTAGATTTTTTGCGCCTATTTATACCCCAAAGAGACCTCGGAGATACGCCAAATTTACCGGAAACTAAAG
>VFJM01000064.1 GCA_009886055.1 Geobacter sp.
TCAAGCTAATCTGACAGTACGTAAACCGCAGTTGTACAAGCAACTATCATAAAATGGGAGGAACAAAAATGAATTTCAAAAAAGCAGCAGCAATCGTAGCAGCAGCAGGCGCACTCACCGCATTGGCAATCCCGGCGATGGCAGAAACAACATTGTACGGGTCTGCCCGTCTGGCGACTTTCTGGAATACCAACCAGCCGGGATATGCGACAGGTACTGCCAAGCCCGAAACCAACACAGACTTTGACTTGCGCCAGCAGTCCAACAGCCGCTTTGGAGCTACTGCTACAAACGGGGATCTGGGCGGTAAGGTAGAATTGGGTCTTGGTCTTGGTTTAGGCGGCGGAAACACGACCGTCTACACTCGCCTCATCTACGGTACCTACAAGTTTAACGCCGGTACGTTGCTGGTTGGTCAGACGTACACCCCCTACTGGTTCCTTTCTGATCAGGTAGCTTTTGATGATAATGTCAACAACGGCTACGGTTCGCTATACGATGGCCGCCAGGCGCAGATCAAGTTTACAATGAACAACGGTTTGTATGTTGCTGCAATCCGGCCGAACGGCAAGGCAGCTCCTGCCGGGACAGATGCAATGAATACCGTATCCGCTTCCGAAACCTTCTTCCCTAAACTGAGCATCGGCTATGACGGTAAAGTAGGCGCCTTCGCTTTTGGCGGCGGTGTTGTTGGCCAGACTTACAAACTCATGCTTAATGAAAAACATATCAACTCCGTTATGGGTTACTTCCACGGTAAAGTACAGGCTGGTCCCGCCAACATCGGCTTCAACCTCGGCGCCGGTCAGAATCTGGGCGACATGGGCATAGCAGAAGGTGTAGCTGCAGCTAATTCAGCTACTGCCACTGAAGAAACCTTCACCGTTTCTGCTCTGGTAACGGCTGGCTTCACCTTAGCTCCTACCATGAAGCTTAACGCCGGCATCGGTTATGTTACTACTGACGGAAAAACTGCTGCAGGTGTGGATTGGAAAAAAGCCGACAACAAACTGTCTGCTTATGTGAACCTACCGATTACTCTTGCCAAAGGTTTTTCAATTACACCTGAGTTTACCTATCAGGATCAGTTAGACGATAATAGTGCAACAAATACAGCTTTAAAGGGCAAAAAAGATTACATCTACGGCGCAAAATGGCAGTTTGATTTCTAGTCCTCGCCTGACTGCGTAGCAACAGAAAACCCCGGGCTTGTGCCCGGGGTTTTTTTATTACGAGGTTTTGCAGGGGCAAAGCGCGGTTCATCTGCTTTGCCCGACTTTGAACTCCGCGGCAACAGGGGCAACGCAGGTGAGGCATTTGCTTTGCCCCAACAGTTCCAGGTTTGTCCGGCTTAGGGAGAAATTATGAACAGTCATCTAATACTTGCAGCTCTTTTGTGTGTTGGTACTATGTCTGGCACTGCCTGGAGCGCGCCGGTCATGACCTATGTTGCCGAGTTCAGCGTGAGCGGGGCAAGCAAGCCGGAGGAGTTGAAAACGACCATTCAGACACTGCTGCTGTCACGGCTGGCCAGTGAAAAGATTATGACCCAAGCCAGGCCCGAAGGGGCCGAAATCAGGGTGACCGGCAGTTATCTGCTGAGCGGGAATATATTCAGTCTGGACGCGGCAGCTGCGAACAGTGCCGGAACCGTCATTGTTCGTGCGTTTACACACGGGAAGAGTCCGGACGAGTTGATTCCTGCTGTCGGTACGCTGGCAAAATCTCTGTCCGAAGGAATTGACAAAGGAATCGCATCGATGGCCGCACCGCAGGCATCTGTTCTGCCACCGGAGATCATCAAGCCGACGCGGACAGTGCAAGCGACGGGACAGGTCATTCTCAAGCTGGAAGGCGCACTGAGCGGGCTGGCGGTAGGTCGAACTTTCCCGGGTGGTGAACGCGAACTGTTCGTGGTCGGCAACCAGAAATTGCGCTACTACCGCCAAGGCACGGAGTTGAAGCTGTTGGCGGAAATCCCCTATAAAGTCTTTGAAAAGGTTCTAGCTGTGGACACCGCCGACCTTGATAACAACAATATTCCCGAGATCTACGTGACCGTCATGAATGGCGAAACGCTTGCTTCGCAGGTCTGGACAGTCGATGGTACGGGGTTGAAGCAGATTGCCGGGCCGCTGCCATATTTCTTCAGAACAGTAACCAGCACCGGAGGAGTAAAGAAGCTCTACGCCCAGCAGATATCCGGGACGGCTGATTTTTATGGTGACGTAGCTGAAGTGATCAAGTCAGGCGAAAGCTACGTAGTAAAAAATCCGGTAAAACTGCCAAAGCCTGGGTATCTGTACAATTTCAACCTCCTCAAGGGTATAAAGGGAGACTCCAACCCTATAATTTCCGATCGGAGCGGATATCTGAGAGTCTATAACCAGGCTGGAGATGAACTCTGGAAGAGCAGCGAAGAGTACGGCGGCAGCGAGACAGCCTTCAAACGCTCCGATTTCAGCGACGGCAACGGCTATCGTCAGGTATTTCTGGATCAGAGAATGATCGTAAAAGCCAATGGCGAGCTGCTCGTGCCGAAAAATACCGGTTCATGGTTCATACTCAACAAACATTCTTACTCGCACAGCTCTCTCTACTGCTTTGCCTGGGACGGAGGAAACCTCGAGGAAAAGTGGCATACGAGGCAAAGTGATTATTATCTGGCCGATTTTGCTTATGATGAGAATAGCCGAGAGTTGCTGATGCTGGAAGTTGTTGCCAAAGAAGAAGGTGTTTTTGATAAAGGCGCCAGCAGGCTGGTTATCAGGAAGGTGGATTAGCCCTCCGGCTGAATCAGATTTTATATTGACACCTGGCGGGAGCGCCGTCTCCTTTTGTTACGGTCTTTCCTTTGACGATGACAGAGAGCTGTGCTACATTCTCGCCACGCGAAATCCGGAGGCCTCTTTCCAGGGAAGTCATCCGAAACGTCCACTGAAAAGAGCGTAAATCCCTTGAAACCACAATCCAGAATCATCTGTATCGCCAATCAGAAGGGCGGAGTCGGCAAGACGACCACCGCTGTCAATCTTGCCGCATGTCTGGCTGCAGCGGAGTATCCGACGCTGCTGGTTGATGTCGATCCGCAGGGCAATGCAACCAGCGGCGTAGGTGTTGACAAGTCCAGTCTGAAGCATACCGTCTACGATGTCCTGATTAACGAGGCTGACCCCCGGGGAGTGATCGTGGCCACCGGACAACCGTACCTGCATATCCTTCCTGCCAACTCAGACCTGACCGGTGCTGATCTGGAGCTGTCCACACTAACCGGTCGGGAGCAAAAGCTCAAAAGTGTTCTGGCATCCCTGTCCGAGGAGTACCGCTACATCATTATCGATTGTCCCCCATCGCTCAACCTGCTGACGATCAATGCGATGACCGCCGCCGATTCAGTGCTGATCCCGCTCCAGTGCGAATTCTATGCGATGGAAGGGCTGTCGCAGATTCTTCAGACCATCCGCCTGATTCAGAAAAATCTGAATCCACTCCTGACGATAGAAGGAATATTGCTGACCATGTATGACGCGCGAGGCAATCTGGGGAAAGAGGTGGTAACCGAGGTCAGGTCGCATTTCCCCGACCAGGTATTTGCGTCGGTCATTCCCCGCAACGTCCGGTTGGCGGAAGCACCCAGCCACGGCAAGCCGATCATTTATTATGATATTACGTCGCGCGGCGCAGCCAGCTATCTTCAGCTGGCCCGCGAGATCATTCAGAGGGAGACGAATAATGGCTAGAATAGGCGGCCTCGGCAAAGGGATGGCTGCGCTGTTGCAGATAACAGAAACGGTCGATGAGTCAAAAAACTACTTTATCTGCCCGATAGAAAAGATTCGCCCCAATCGCAACCAGCCCCGCAAGCATTTTGCACCGGATAAACTGGAGGAGTTGGCTGCCTCAATTCGTGAAAAAGGGATTATCCAGCCGCTGGTTGTCACCAGAAAAGACGATCACTACGAGATCATTGCCGGCGAGCGGCGCTGGAGGGCAGCTCAAAAAGCCGGGCTGCACGAAATACCGGTCGTTATCCGCGAGGCCACGCCGGATGCTGTTATGGAGCTGGCCCTGATCGAGAATATCCAGCGACAGGACCTGAACGCGATTGAAGAAGCTCATGCCTACCGTTCGCTGGTCGAGCATTTCAGTATCTCTCAGGAAGATGTGGCCCGGAGGGTCGGCAAGAACCGCACGACGGTTACCAACGCCCTGCGGCTGCTCAAGCTGCCGGATGAGATACAGCGGGATATCGTTGAAGAGCGGCTCAGTATGGGGCATGCCCGGGCGCTGTTGTCGCTTGAAAGTGATGAACTGATCGGAAAGGCACGCCACGAGATACTGCATCGTCAGTTAAGCGTTCGAGCCACAGAAGATCTTGTGCGCAGACTGAAAGCCAATCCGCATCCTGCACCGGCCAAGCGCCCGCAGCAGCCGGACCTGCTGATGTCGTCTCTGGAAGAACAGCTTCAGAAGCGTTTTCAGTCGCGTGTTGCGATCCGTAAGGTTGGCTCCAAAGGCGGCCGGCTGGAAATCCATTTCAGCGATTCGGACGAATTAACCCGCATAATTGATCTGTTGGATATGTAACCTCAGAAATAAATCTGTTAAAGACCGCTTAATACAGGTTTAAATTCCCGGAAATAAATATCGTGTCTGTGCAATTTTCTTGACAGCTGTCAGATAATTATGATAGCTAACCTCTGTTTTGCGCCCGTATCTGGGATACAGTATACAACTCAGCATGCCTGCAAGGGGTAGGTCGTGATAGAATTAAATTTATCGTTCGTAATCCAGCTGATCAATTTCGGCATCCTCGTCCTCGTTCTCAACGTCTTTCTGTACAAGCCGATCCGCAAGGTGCTGGCCGACCGCCGTCAGGTGATCGACTCGGCCCGCGAGAAGAGCGTTTCGGTTGATGCGGAAGTACAGAGCAAGATGGCTCAGTACGAGGCTCGTCTGCATGCGGCTAAAGCTGAAGCGGGTGCCCGCCGTGCTGAGGCGCTGAAGCTCGCCCAGGCGGAGGAAACAGCAGTCCTCGAAAAAGCCCGCACACAGGCTTCCGCGTCACTGGCATCGATTCGGGACAGAGTAGCCAAAGAAGCTGGCGAAGCGCGAGAACTGCTGAAAAAGCAGGCCGAGATTCTATCCGGCGATATCTGCGAGAAAATTCTCGGGAGGAGCCTGTAGTTATGAGTATGGTATCCGGTCGCTCCAAAAAAATAATCGTCACGCTGGCGTACATCTCTGCCATCATCCTGCTCGCTTCTGTCGGTTTCGCTTCTGAAGGGGGTGAAGGTGCCCATCATGTCGATAGCGGTGCCCAGATGAAAGATTTTGGCTGGAGGGTGCTCAACTTCGCCGTTCTGGTCGGCATAGTTGTCTGGGCTCTCAAAAAAGCCGATGTAAGGGGTTCGCTGGCTGCCCGTCGGGCTGATATCGAGAAGAGCCTGAAAGATGCCGAAGCCGCCCGTGATGCCGCTGAAGCGAAGTTGATTGAATACGGTGTAAAGCTTGATCAGGCTTCAAAGGAAATTGATGAGCTTCATGCCGCAATTGTTCGTGAAGGTGAGCAGGAAAAAAGCCGTATTATCGCCGAGGCTAACAGCGCCGCTGAAAAAATAGTTGCCCAGGCCGCCTTATCTGCCGAGCAGGAGACAGTGAAAGCACGCAACTCATTGCGTGCCGAAGCGGCAAGGCTGGCGGTGGAGATCGCGACCGGCAAGTTGTCCGGCGCTATCCAGAAGAACGACCACGACCGATTTGTCGGCGAATATCTTGACAAGGTGGTACAGATCCAGTGATCAATAACGCACTTGCGAAACGATACGCCAAAGCGCTTGTACAGCTTGGGTCGGAGGGTGGTCTGATTGACCGCTTCCGTGATGAGCTCTCGGTAGTAAACAGCCTTTTTAGCGCCAATAGCGATCTGCGCGCCGCATTTGCTGATCCAGCGCTTACCCTGGTACAGAAAAAGTCCATCATGAAGGAGTTGGCCGGTAAGACAGCCTGTTCCGAACTGGTGGGAAATTTCCTGCTGCTGCTGGTGGATAAAAACCGCGTCGCCTTCCTGGGGCAGATCGTCCAGACCTATGAAAAGCTGGCCGATGAATTCTCCGGCGTAATCCGCCCGGTCATCACAACCGCATTTCCACTGGACGACAGTCAGGTGGTTGCGATTCAGAGTGCCCTGGAAAAAAAGACAGGGAAGAAAGTTGTGCCGCAGATGGTCGTCGACCAATCCCTGCTGGGTGGCATAGTAACCCAGATAGGCGACATCGCATACGACAACAGTGTCAAGACTCAGCTTAAACGGATTAAAGATATATTACAGAAGGGGTAGGAGCATCCATGGAAATCAGAGCCGAAGAGATCAGCGAGATCATCAAAAAACAGATCAAAGAGTATGGCAA
>VFJM01000270.1 GCA_009886055.1 Geobacter sp.
CGGTAACAACAATGTAGGGGCGCTGCTTGCCGCGCCCAATCCGGGCGGAGCAAGCGCCGCCCCTACCAATAAAAAGAGGTGCTTTATGCCGCTTAACAGAATACTGGTTGCCGATGATGAAGAAAGTATCCGCTGGGTTCTTTCAAAAGTGCTCAAACAGAAAGGGTTCAGCGTGGATCTTGCCCATGACGGCCGTCACGCACTCGAACTGATCAAGGACAACTGTTATGATCTGGCCATTCTTGACATCAAGATGCCGGGCATAACCGGACTTGACCTTCTGGATAAAGTCCGCGAAATGAACAGCGATCTGCTGGTGGTCATCATGACTGCCGAAGCCAGTATGAAAAATGCGGTCGAAGCGATGAAGCGCGGTGCATACGACTACATCACCAAGCCGTTTGATCTGGATGTTATCGATGCCATTATTGAAAAAGTTGCCAGGGCTCGTGATATTGCCGGCCAGGTCATCACTCTTAAACAGGAACTGAAAGATCGCTATCAGGTCGAGAAAAACATTGTCGGCAATTCAGCTGCTATGCAGGAGGTTTACAAAACTATCGGCAAGGTCGCCGTAAGTGATGTCACTATTTTGATTCAGGGTGAGTCGGGAACCGGCAAGGAGCTGGTAGCCCGTGCCGTTCATTTCAATTCGGAACGCCTCGGGAAGCCGTTTATTGCGATCAACTGTGCCGCTATACCCCGCGATCTGCTTGAAAGTGAACTGTTTGGTTCGGAAAAAGGTTCCTTTACCGGTGCCGGAGAGCGCAAACAGGGCAAGTTTGAACAGGCCAACCACGGTACCCTTTTTCTCGATGAGATCGGAGATATGCCGCTTGATCTGCAAGCAAAGATTTTACGGGTTCTGCAGGAACAGGAGGTTACCCGGATCGGGGGGAATCAGAACATTCAGGTGGACGTCAGAATTGTTGCCGCGACAAACCAGTCGCTTGCTGAAAAAGTGCGACAGAAAGAGTTTCGCGAAGACCTCTACTACCGCCTCAATGTTGTGCCGATCACACTTGCACCGCTACGGGACCGTCGTGACGATATACCTGCTCTGGCCAATTACTTTCTGTCCCGCTCATGTGCTGAGATGTCGGTTTCACCCAAGCAACTTGCTGAGGACGCCCTGGCGCTCCTTAAATCATACTCCTGGCCCGGCAATGTACGCGAGCTTGAAAATTCCGTCAAACGGGCGGTGATATTGTCAAACGATCCGTTGCTGACCTCGGTTGATTTCGGGGGGCTGCTCCCAGTGAGTGAGCTTCCGCAGATGGACGCCAGGGAGACATCACTGGAAGCGTTGGTGGATATGAAGTTGCGCTCTTGTATGAATGGGATTGAGGGGCTTGATAAGGGGGATATTCATGCCATGGTGCTCGAACAGGTCGAACGCCCGCTGATTCGCCTTGTGCTGGAAAAGTGTCGATGGAACCAGGTAAAAGCAGCAGATGTACTGGGAATCAACCGGAATACCTTGCGGAAGAAGATTTCTGAGTTACAGATAGAGATGAAACGGGGCTGAACAATTTCAGGGGGCATTGATGGTGTCAAAGCCCCTTTTATTGATCGGAATCCTTTAAACAATCTTGCGCACAATGCAGGACAGCTAAGACATCAATGCTCCCCGACTTGATATAATAGATGATCCGATAACTCCCCTCAATAACTTCACGGATTTGTTTCAGACGATACTCCGGCACCTCTCTTCCAGAAAACGGAAAATCGGCTATTTGAATCGAACGTCTTGTCAGACGGTCAACCATCCGTTTGGCATAGAATTCAGAATCACGAGCGATGTAGCGATAAATCTCGTCCAGATGCTCCTGTGCCGTTTTTGTCCATTCTACCGTCATGCCGGTAAACCGTATTTTTCACGCACTTCCTGAACCGTTGCAACCCGACCGGCACGACTGTCGGCCAAGCCTGACTCTATTGCTTGACGGACATAGATTTCCTTCATCAGATCATCCCACGATGCCCCATTAGACAAATTTTCCACCAATGCATGAGCCTCTGCTTTTATGTTTTGTCCTTGCATGATTTTTCTCCTTTCGATGACAGAAACACCCCTGGTTTTCATTATCTCACAATACAGGCATCTTTGACATATCCTGTTTATTGCAACGCCACATTAGCAACAACCACGTTCAATCCTGTTATGGGCGCGTAGAGTGTCGCATCAATAACGCTATCATCACTCACAGCAAAACTGCTTGCTGTCGGAACAGCACCGTTTGCAAGCTGTAGTGTGATGGTTGCCATTTCACCTGTCAGCGACAATCCGGCGGCATCCGAACTGGCGAGTATCACCTTGATTGTGCCTAGAGCACTTGCCGTTGCCGCAGTGTAGACTACCTGTGGCGCAAGTGTGCTGCCTGCAAATGTACCGGAGAGGGTTACTGCGTTGGGTGCCACAGCCCCATTGGTCATGACGGGTGTAACATTTGCCGGAAGGGTAATAGTAAAATCCGCTCCGGATATGGTTGTGGATGGGGGTAAAGAACCGGTCTGGCTAATTTTAAGAGTTGCTGTTGTTTTTGCAGTCGGTAGCGGATTTTGACCCGCCGTGTCATTGCCACCCCCACCTCCGCCGCAGGCAGCAAGGGCCAGCAGAGTCAGTGTCATGGCAAGATTAAGCAGTATATTCTTCATGGTGGATTTCCCCTTTAGTATGACTAGCCGGAATTCAAATGCCTGTTTCACGCAACGACGCAACGACGCGACGCTTTAAAACCATGAATCAAGGATTTTGATTGAAAGCCTTTCGTTGCGGCGTCGCGTGAGTAACCGCCTTTTATGCTTTGGATTTATTTCTGTTTGGCACCGAAAATCCCCTACCAACTCCCGATTCCGATGCTTCTCCGCAGAATTAAAATAATATCTGCGGCATCAATTGTCCCATTTCCAACTGGCTTGCCGCTGCTTCCGAGCGGTGCTACATCATAGCGGATCTGTTCCGTGGCTGTCAGCGGGGTAATGCCGACTACCGCCTGGAGAACTTTCAGGGCATCGGTGATGGTCGGCGTAGTGCCGCTTGTCGCAGTACGGGCAACCGCCGTTACAGTCACCGTGCAGTTGGCAGTCATGGTGCCGGTTGTGTAGCTACTGCCGCTCAAGCTGCCGCCACAGCCGCTGACTGAGGCAATGCCATAGCCTGAAACCGGAGTAACAGTGAAAGAAGTTGTAGCGTTGTTGTTGACGGTTTGTGGAGTGGCAGGGGCGATGGTAAAGCCGCTGCCGGTCTGGGGTGTTACGGTGAACTGAGTTGGTGCTGGAATGGCAATGTTTGCCGAACAGGTAGACGTTGTACCGCCATTAGTCCCGCTGCATGTCCATCCCCACGGTCCGGTGCCGGTTACACCACTTGCCGTGCCACTGTTGCACAGGTAGCTCGTGGGTGCCACTGTCAATGTGGCGTTGTTGCTGGCGCCGCAGCTGCCGTTGGCAGGGATGGCATAAATGATATTTCTGGTTGCTGTGACCGAGTTGCCAACTTCATCGAGAGCAGTCACCACTACCGGCCAGGTCGCTTCATTGGGGAAGGCCAGCAGTTGTGAAAATGTGCCGTTGGTAACAGGCGGGGTCAATGTCTGCCCGTTGAAGCCGATTGATACGGCTGTGCTGGTAATTGTGTCGCTGACGGTTCCGCTGATGGTGATGCTGCTTAATGCCGTGGTGACGTCCTGATTGGGGTCAGTGATCGCCAGTGATGGATTGGTGTTGTCGTATGTGACAGTGCGGGCTGCGCTGGATGTATTTCCCGCCATATCCGTTGCCTTGATGGTAATGGTGTTAAGTCCGCTGGCAAGGTTGACGGTGGCGCTGTAGGAGTTGCCGGTTATGGAGGCGTTCTGTGGGGAGCCACTGTTGACCTTGACGGTGACGGTAGATGTTTCGCTGATTGTACCGGCGACGGTTGCCAGTGGTTGAGCGGTCTTACTGTTGTCAGCCGGGGTAGATACCGTTAGAACAGGCGCGGATTGGTCTAAGGTTATGATGCGAGTGTCAGTAGTCTGGTTCCCGAAAGCATCTATAGCGGTGGTGGTTATGGTGTTTGCCCCAGGCTGCATAGTAACAACACTGCTGAAGCTGCCACCCGTCCCGATAGCCACACTTGCAGTGTTGATAGTCAGGCTGACCACTCCACTTAAGTCGGTCACTGTGCCGCTAATGTTCAATGTAGCATTATTTGTTCTTGCACCGTTAATTAGTGTTGACATAACTAATGTCGGCGGAGTGTTGTCTGGAGAAACCGGCGTGACGGAGTTTGAAAACCATGTTTCTCCAGACCCGGCTAAATTAGTCGCAACCACATAGAACATGTAGATGGTACCATTGTTCAGCCCAGTCACAGTAATCGGACTGGTATTGCCCGTGGCAGTAAGGTTACCTGAGCTAGAAGTTACCGTATAAGAGGTGACGGCACTGCCTCCATTGGAGACCGGGGCAGTGAAGTAAACAGTCGCTTGGGCATTACCAGCTATTGCCGAAACAAATCTTGGGGCTCCAGGCACGGTAATGATTGGATAATTCTGCGTCGCCACTAAACTCATAATACCATCATTATCCACGGCATAGAACTTCAGTGTCGAGGTCGTGTTGATAGTGAGTTGGCCGGTGGTGGCAAAGCTCTGCCGAGTACCGCTGATCGTTGGGTCGGTGCCGTCGGTAGTATAGTAGATTGTGGAAGGCTTGTCGGCAGCCAGAATAACAGTCTGAGCCAAGGTCAATGCGCCACCATTTGGTGAAGCGGTCACAACAGGAATGATATTTTCAACAACCTTCCGAATACGATTATTGACGCGATCAGCGATATAGATCGTCCCTGCATTGTCTACCGTTACGCCTACAGGACCTGATAGCCCTGCCAAGATGGCCGAGCCGTTGTCACCGGTATACTCTGCAATCCCGTTCCCAGCTACAGTGGTAATGATTCCAGTCCCGATAGTAACCTTTCTGATGCGGTTACTGTGCGTATCGGCTATGTATAGGTTTCCGGCTCTGTCCACAGCCACACCACTAGGTCCAGACAGGCTTGCCGAAGCCGCTGCTCCGTTGTCGCCGGAATATCCATAAGTTCCATTCCCCGCCACGGTGGTGATCTCGTTCCCTGCAGATACCTTCCGGATTCGTTGGTTATTACTATCTGCGATATATAGATTATCTAGGCTGTCCACGGCTACGCTCTTGGGGTGATTCAGGCTCGCTGTAGCTGCATTGCCGTTGTCACCGAAGTATCCTACAATCCCGTTCCCCGCCACGGTTGTGATGTACCCATTGATGGACACCTTCCGGATGCGGTTATTACTCGAATCGGCAATGAAAATATTTCCGGCACTGTCTACGGCTACGCCCCCAGGTAAGTTTAGGTTCGCAGCGGTCGCGGCGCCGTTATCACCGGAATATCCTGCGACGCCGTTACCCGCCACGGTGGTGATGATTCCAGTATATGTGTCCACTTTCCGGATGCAATTATTCCCCTGATCAGCAATGTATAGGTTACCAGCACGGTCCAAGGCTATCCCCGCAGGACCTGACAGTAACGCCGAGGTCGCCGCACCATTGTCGCCGGAATATCCCTTAGTTCCGTTATTCCAACCCGCCACGGTGGTACGAGTTCCGGTTGCAACGTATATTTTCTGAACGCGGTAATTGTTCGAATCGGCTATGTAGATATTCCCGGCGCTGTCTACGGTTACGCCTCCGGGTAGGTTTAGAGATGTAGAGGCGCCTCCTCCCCCTGCAAGTGTGACGATGTCACCAAGAGCGGCCTGCCCTGGGTCAGGAAGTAGCCAGAACAACATGGAACAAAGCAGATAAATTACAGAACGTAATCCTTTCAAAATTTGTTTCCCTCCCATTCAATCTAATAATAAAGCAGCATGTCAAAACGCACAAAACCGTAATTATACATCGCCTAAACCGCTGGAATTTCGTCCCGATTTACTGAGAGACTTGGACTTCTGGTATTACCCCGTTTCTTGCGAGAGCAATGTTTCATTTGATATTCTTTCGTATAAGCATCAATGAGTTCAGTGGTGCCAGCCTTTGTCATTTTTTGATCTACGATACCTGTTAAATACTTCATCAAATCTAAATGAAATTTTCCGTCAACATTGCCTGTTATTTTGACTGAGGCTTCATCATTTTTTGAAAAGCCGCCCTCAGTGAAATTAGCTGACCCGATGATAGCAGTAAACGTATCTTGTTTTCGGAAATAATAAATTTTCGGATGGAAAATTGATGGAGACTTTTTACAAATGAATAAAGAAAAATTTGGGTAGGTACTTTCTAACTGGTGTAGTTCAATCAATGCTTCTGGAGTAGTATTAAATTCATTCAAGCTTGCAAAAACGGTAACATTTTTCCCAACAATTAATACTGAAGCGAGTTGCTTCTTTATGCTTTTTATACCTTCAATTTTCCAGTAGGCAACGCAAAATATTATTTCATCTGCGCCTTCTATGCTATTGCATAACACTTTAATATGATTATTACTTTTTACACTAGAGTTGCTTATGAAGGTTATCTGTTCCATTTTTCCCCCTTGTAATTACAGTGACAGTTTCTCCAACTACATTAATACATGTGTTTTGGCATTCTGACCTGTCTTTGCAATAGAGGACACGAGAATTTCCCTAAGCCGCCATTTTGAAGAACATCTGCTCGAATTGTTCTGGAGCCCGATAACCAATGGCGGAGTGTCGTCTTCTGTTATTATAGAAGCCTTCAATATAGCGAAAAATACGGCTCTGTGCTTCTTGCCTTGTTATGAACGAGCAGTGATGAACAAGTTCTCTCTTTAACGTACCGAAGAATGATTCGGTTATTGCGTTGTCATAGCAGCATCCGGTGGCGCTCATGCTTTGCACGCCGCCAGAGCCTTTGACCAGGCTTCTAAAGCGATTGCTGCAATATTGTGAGCCTCTATCTGTATGAAAGATGAATCCCGGTGTTGGTCGCCGCCGAACCAGGGCATTTCTGAACGCAGTAGCAACCAGATCGTCTGTCATGCGCCGGTTCATGCTCCACCCGACGATCCGGCGGGAGAAGACATCCAGTACCACTGCTAAATAGAGCCAGCCTTCGGCTGTCCAGATATAGGTGATGTCGCCAGTCCAGAGTTGGTCAGGACTTGCAGAAGTAAAGTTTTGCTTTACCAGGTTTGGCGCAACTGGTCGTTTGTGATCAGAGTTTGTCGTGACTTTGAAGCGCCTGGTGGTCTTAACCCGCAGACCATTTTCACGCATGAGCCGCCAGATGCGGTTCTTGCCGACGAAGGTGCCCTGATCCCGGAGATCTTCCATGATCCGGCCGGCTCCATATGTTTTGTCGCTTTCTTCAAAAGCGGCCTTGACCTGAACCAGCAAACGCTTGTCACTGTGTTGCCTTTTTGTTTCACCGCGTTTGAATAGCGCGTAATACCAACTCCGAGTCACTCCGAAAACGCGGCACATCTCCTTCACTCCGTATTCGGAGCGGTGCTCGGTTATGAACCCGAATATCGATGCGGGTCCGTCGAGAAGATGGCCACTGCTTTTTTTAGGATGTCACGCTCACGACGTAGTTGATCGTTTTCTTTACGCAGTTGCTTCAACTGAACTTCTGGCGAAAGTGGTGACATGCTTCCAATAAAAGCGGCGTCCTGATGGTCCCGGTGCTTTTGCACCCAGTCCTTCAAGACTCCGTAAGTGATACCAAGATTGCGTTCAACTTCTCGGACACTTAGTTTTTCTTCAACAACCAGACGGACAGCTTCTCTTTTGAAATCTGGGTCGTACTTTCGATTGCGCATAAACACACCTCCTGTCCTTATTAGGATACATGGTGTGTCCTCAAATTCAAAGATAGCTCATTCTACGACCTCAAACGGAAAACCGGTGTCGAAAATAATCCCACTCACCCCTCAATTCTTCCCTTAAAGGGAGGAAGCGAAACCAGGGTATCGTATCGACGGAATTTGCTTCTGTGCGTGAGGCGTGAGGCAGTGAGTACGGAAGGGTCAATTAATTTTACGGTGACGCAATTATTATTTCTACAATCCTGCATCACTTCGACAACCCCTCTATCCAAATCCCCCTCGATCCCTTTATGCCCCAGAGGGTACCTTTTTAATAGGAGGATGTGAGACCGGATGGTAGCTTTGCGACACACGGTTGCCCATGCTGTGCCTTTTCGGTGAATAGTGTAATCAGTATCACGGCTCACTACTTACTGCAACAATTCTAATGTTCCGATTTTTATCGGGAATGCGGGATCGAGTTAATTAGAGTAGCCGAAATACCTATGAGAATGAGAATTTCAGAGCAACACAATAGAAATGAAAAGGGGCTGAATCAGCCCCCGAACACCTAAAACAGCTTCAGATTTTCCAGCGCCTTGAGCGGCTGATTATTAAACGACTGCCGCGCCTCACGCACGACCACGTTCTCTGCCGGCTCAGGTGCGGTTTGACAGGTTTCATCCTGCACACACACCACCTCCTGTTCGCCGTCCAATTCATCATCCATGCCGTTGCTCTTGAAAAAATAACGATCATACAGCCGGTGATGCGCGGTCCAGCGTGATGATGACGCAGTTTCTTTGGCAATATGGGCGCGGATGCCGTTGATCTTCGAGTCCATATCATCGAGATAATTCAGAATGGTCGCTTCAATCGTCTTGGGACGCTTTGGCGAGCCGTATTCGTACTGGCCATGGTGGGAAAGCAGCATATGCTTGAGTAATAAAGACAGTTCTCGCGGGAAACCCTCTGTCTGATTAATTTTCTCGCCTACCAGCTCCACGCCGATCGTGATATGCCCCAGCAGTTTGCCTGCGTCAGTATAATCAATCGCCCTCGCAA